>JAIEMR010000034.1 GCA_019751935.1 Alphaproteobacteria bacterium | reverse complement strand
CATTTTTGTCATAGTGGTGCGGTCGAGAAGACTCGAACTTCCACGGGAGTTACCCCACAGCGACCTCAACGCTGCGCGTCTACCAATTCCGCCACGACCGCATTCATAAGCGCCACTTTAGCAAAAGGACTTGGAGAGATCAATGATAAAAGGCCATTATCTTCTTTAGAAATTATAAGAGTTAGAAAACTCAATGGGATGGGGATGATGCTCTAAAGCATAAACCTCTTCCCACTTTAAAGCAGAATAACTTTGGACCAAATCTTTGGTAAAAACACCACCCTCTAAAAGGTAATCGTGGTCTCTCTCTAATGCCAATAAAGATTCCCGAAGGGAACCACTTACCGTTGGCAGGCTTTTGGCGACTTCTTTTTCCTCAAATAAATCTTGAGCCTTTGCATCACCGGGGTGAATTTTGTTTCGAATCCCATCTAGACCAGCCATAAGCATGGCACTAAATGCTAAATAAGAGTTAGCTGTTGGATCTGGAAAACGAACTTCAACACGCTTGGATTTAGCAGAAGCCCCCAAAGGAATTCGGCAA
The DNA here is from genome assembly GCA_019751935.1 of Alphaproteobacteria bacterium. Classification (GTDB taxonomy): domain Bacteria; phylum Pseudomonadota; class Alphaproteobacteria; order Paracaedibacterales; family CAIULA01; genus CAIULA01. The sequence continues at coordinate 6,125 of JAIEMR010000034.1, read as the reverse complement.
GCCGCTGATCGATTTTGCGATGAATAGGCGCAAATAACCGGTGCTTCAAACCCAGGAACCAAACGCTTGTAGCTATTGGTTGTAGGGTTTGTAAAAGCATTTAAGCTTTTAGCATGCTTTAAAATGCCGCCGATGTAATAAAGAGCCATATCGGATAATCCTGCATATCCTTCGCCTGCAAAAAGAGGGTTATTACCTTGCCAAAGGGATTGGTGCACATGCATTCCCGATCCATTATCCCCATAGATCGGCTTTGGCATAAAAGTAGCCGTTTTCCCATAACTATGCGCCACATTGCGGACAACATATTTATAAATCTGCATGATGTCAGCGCATTTTAGTAGTGTGTTAAAACGTATGCCAATTTCATGCTGTGCAGCAGCAACTTCGTGGTGATGTTTTTCAACTTCAATCCCCATTTGAACCATTGTCGTAAGCATTTCAGCTCGTATTTCCTGTAAGGAATCCAGAGGCGCTACTGGAAAATAGCCACCCTTTTTTTGTGGGCGATAGCCGTGATTTCCATCATTCAATAACTTAGAATTACTTAAAGAAAATTCATCGGACGCAATTTCATAAAATGATTGATGCCCATCAACTCCAAAACGAACAGCATCAAAGATAAAAAATTCAGCTTCTGGCCCAAAAAAGGCTTTATCCGCAAATCCAGTTTTATTCAAATAAGCTTCTGCTCTTTTCCCGACTGCTCTTGGGTCTTTGGAATACGGTTGATTTGTTATTGGATCATAGACATCACACGTAACAATAATTGTTGTCATAGAACTAAAAGGATCCACAACGACGTTTTTCAACGCCTCATCAAAATCAGGGATTAATAAAGTATCAGAATGGTTAACTGGACACCAACCAGGGATCGAAGAACCATCGAAATAAATCCCCTCTTTTAATAAATCTTCGTCGACTGCTGAAACTGGAAATGTTATGTGGTGCCATGTACCGTTTAAATCAGTAAATCTAAAATCTACAAACTGCACTTCTGTTTCTTTCAAGTAAGCTAAAAATGCCTTCAAAGAATTTGCGGCCAATTAACACTCCCAATAAGTTAAAATTTAATTAAACTTAGAGAGTAAACATCCCAAAGAAAACTGTCCACTCTTAAACAGCATAAAGAGTAACAGCAACATTCAAAGATAATATTCTACTTAACATTTGAATCAAGATAGGCTTTATAATCACTTTCAAGTTTTTTCATTTCTGCTTCATCTAACAAAAGAATGCGCCTGGCTTTACGAGCTGCTTTGTATTGCTGCGTTGTATCATCAAGAAGTAGCCCCATAGTTGCTGCAAAAGTGGGAAATACATTAAAGTATTTAAAAGAAATCCAACGAGAATTGCTGTTATTGTCTTTTCCTGTCAGCAATTTTCTTTCTTGCATAATATCGTCAAAATAAAAATCACCGCCATACTCTAATACATTCAAAGGATTGAAATGAAATATAGCCCTGACTGCCGATTCCACTTCCAATACCATTTTTTGCCATCTTTTTATCCTTTTCATTTTTTTTAATTTTTTCAACACATCCATTTCATTTCTTGCTGTTTCAATAAAATTGCGTGCACTTTCATAAGCAGAAACTGCATATAAATAATCTTTTGTATCTTGCACTTCATTTTCTTGAAAACTTAATACATCATAATCATCCGCAACTGCTAACCTATCATTTTCCTCACTCAATAGTTTTTTTAATAAGATTTTTCCATTATTTACCGCTTCGTGATCTATTTCACGACTAAGCAACTTTCCAAAAATTAAAAAATTGGCTCTGTTATAATCTGCTTTTTCAGGAGGTACTGGTAATATTTGAGGAGTAACAATGACTTCATATTTAGGTTTGGCTATCGTCTTTGATTCTACCGCTGAGGGATCGTCTAAGTCGCAATTAAACCAATCATCATCCATTGCTAATGCAGTTTTCATAGTTAGAATTAAGACTAATAAACCTATACAATTCAAAATTAAGGCCTTTAAAGAAATACGCATAAAGGTCTCTCCTTAACAATACTCAAGAAAACACTTAACGTTTTTAGAATACGGTTAAGTGGTTACTAAAACATTAAAACATCATTCCTCCCCTATACAATGACACAAACATTTCTTACAATTTTAAAATATTATTATTAAAATTATAGAAAAAAAGACATTTTTTAGAAGTCTTGCCATCATCCCCCTTTATAGTGCATTTTACTGATGGAACAATTAAACATATGGTAATAATGGACTCTTCAGAAAAACAAACACCTATGATGAAGCAATATTGGGACGTCAAAAACAGGCACCCTGATTATTTATTGTTTTATCGCATGGGTGATTTTTTTGAGCTTTTTTATGAAGATGCAATTATCGCTGCGCGTGACCTTGAGATCACATTAACACGGCGCGGAAAACAAGAAGGGGATGATATCCCTATGTGCGGTGTTCCCGCCCACTCGCATGAACTCTACCTTGCAAAATTGATTCAAAAAGGCCACAAAGTTGCTATTTGCGAGCAATTAGAAAGCCCAGAGGAGGCTAAAAAACGTGGCGCCAAGGGCCCATTACAGCGTGATGTGATTCGAATTGTAACACCCGGAACTTTAACAGAAGACAGCCTTCTCCCAGCTAAACGCCATAACTTTTTAGTTGCCCTCTCCCCTATTTTGAAAATTCAAATTGGCGTTGCAACAATTGACGTATCCACTGGGTTTTTTACCGTTGAAACAATATCTATAAAAAGCTTAAGCGCTGTACTCAGTCGCATTGACCCTGCTGAAATTGTTCTTTCCGATCCTCTTTTAGAAGACCCTGAACTTATAGATGTTTTCACCCCTTGGAAAAAACAATTAAGTCCCCTGCCCCAGGCACGTTTTGACCTAGAAAATGGCCGTAAACGCCTTGAAACTTTATATGGAGTTCAAACTCTAGAGGCGTTTGGTGATTTAAATAATGCCGAACTGATGGCTGCAGGGGCCCTTGTGGATTACCTTTATATAACACAAAAACAAAGCCTACAACATATTGAACGCCCACAAGTCATAAGAGAGCAAATGCTGCTAGCAATTGACCCAGCAACGCGAAGAAGCCTTGAGTTAACTCAGACACAAAAGGGAGAATTTAAAGGAAGTTTACTCGATTGCATAGACTATACAGTAACAGCTTTTGGATCCCGCCTATTGGCTCAGCATTTATCAGCGCCCCTTTTAAATGCGGAACATATCAAGAAGCGCCTGGACCAAGTTGAGTTTTTTACAAAGCACTCTGACCTAAGAGGAGAAGTTCGAAATATCCTAAAGTTATGCCCCGATATGGAAAGGTGTCTATCACGCCTTGGCATGGGTCGAGGTAACCCCAGGGACCTTGGCGCGATGAGACAAGGTCTTTTCCAAACACTCACTCTTTTGGCCCTTTGGCACAATAAACCTGACACTCCTTTTTCAAAATGGATAGATGCCTTAAAAGGGCACGAAGGTCTAAATGATGTATTAAATCAAACTTTGGCAGAAGAGCTGCCTATTTTCACACGGGACGGCGGATTTATTAAACAAGGCTATAATCAAAACCTTGATCATTACCGAAACCTTCGTGACCACAGCCGTGATTTAGTGAATCAACTGCAACAATCTTATGTTCAAAAAACAGGGATTTCTACCCTTAAGATTAAGCATAACTTTATCTTAGGCTATCACATTGATATAAGCCCCAGTCATGTTTCAAAAATGACATCTGAATTTATTCACAGGCAAACACTAGCCTCTAGCGTTCGGTATACAACCGTGGAACTAGCTGAACTTGAAAAATCAATTGAGGCAGCAGCACAGGAAACCTTAAATATCGAATTATCCATTTTTGATGAGCTTTTGGAAAAGATTCGAAATCACTTTGAACCATTATTAAAACTGTCAAAAGCATTAGCTCATTTTGATGTGGCCAGCTCTTTAGCAGAACTCGCCATTCGTCAAAATTATAACAGGCCTGAAATTGATAATAGTTTTATCTTTTCAATCAAAGGGGGGCGCCATCCAATTGTGGCAGGGGCCTTGGGCAATGACTCACCGTTTGTAGCGAATGACTGTCAAATGAATGACAATCGCAGAATTTTGTTATTAACTGGACCAAATATGGCCGGTAAAAGTACCTACTTAAGGCAAAATGCCCTTATTACCATTATGGCGCAAATGGGATCGTTCGTGCCGGCAGAAAAAGCGCATATTGGGATTGTCGATCGCGTTTTTAGCCGTGTTGGGGCATCCGATGATTTGGCCTCTGGGAGGTCAACCTTTATGGTTGAAATGGTAGAAACAGCAACGATTCTTCATCAATCAACCAAACGATCTTTTGTAATTTTAGATGAAATTGGCCGCGGCACAGCAACCTATGATGGCCTTGCCATCGCCTGGGCGGTCATTGAAGCAATCTATTACACCAATCAATGCCGTACAATGTTTGCAACGCATTATCATGAATTAACGAAACTTGTCGATGATTTGCCGCACATGGCTTGTCTGACCATGAAAATTCAAGAATGGCAACAAAAGGTTATTTTTCTTCACCAAGTTATTCCTGGATGCGCTGATAAATCTTACGGTATTCATGTTGCAGCCTTAGCGGGCCTTCCACCTGAGGTTGTTGAAAGGGCGGATAAATTATTATCGCATTTTGAAAAACAACAACCGTCTAATAAGCGTCAATTAACCCTGCCTTTGGCAGCAGCGCCCCTGCCTTCATCTCAGAAAACTTCAAAAGTTGAAGGGATTTTAAAAGCGCAAGACCTTGATCAACTCACCCCAAGGCAGGCTTTGGACTTGCTGTATCAGATGCGAGAAACACTTTTGCAGGAAGAGGGATCTTCCGTGTCTGTAACTGGGTTAAAAGAAGCCTGTTGAATTCATTGATAATAAATTTTTCAGGATCAGGGATTGTTTTAATACCTGCGTGGACTTTATAACCCCATTCGTTCATCGTGCTGACACCAAAAATATATAACTCGCTTTGAATATAGCTCCCAAGCTTTGAATGTTTCTTAAGTTCTTCATAAGCAGCCCTTAAAGCAGCATCCGTATCCTTTTGCTCTGCTTCATAAGAAACCATAAATTGAATATCAACAAAAGTATAATCTCTGGAACAATTAATGACATGATTGACTTCAGAAAAGGGAATTGTTTGCAATTCACCTGTGCCATACCTTAAATGAACGCAGCGAAGTGAAATGGACTCAACAACGCCTGAAAAAGAACCAATGACTACATAATCGCCAACGGCCATATTTCCTTCAAACAAAGTCATAGCACCATTAATAAGATCTTTTACCAAGGTTTGAGACCCTAAGCTTATTGCTAATGTAATAACGCTAAAGCTATAGATGATGGGCATAATATTGATCTTAAATTCGCTTAAGATCAGTAAAACTGTAATAGCGATTAATATCCAATGAAGAGTAGAACGCACAATAGGTGCAATTGTATGTACAACGGCCGCAGACTGATTTTTTGACATTCTTTCTTTAGGGATTCTGCTGACATAAAAATCGACAGCCTTGTTGAGGGTATGCCACAAAAATATGAAAATTAGTAACACTATGAAAATACGAGAAAAGACCCCTACTAAAAATATTATATTTTCCTTACTAAACCATGTATGAGCTGTGAGGGCTAAATCCTTAAGAGACATCAGAGTGATAAGATCATCTTCTTCATTTTTGATTGTCTTTTTAAGACCACCAAGAAGTTCCTCTCGGCGAGCAGGGTCTTCTAAGGTCAAGAGCATATTTTGGGCTTCAACAGCACTTAAAACTTTTGAAGACTGATCGCTGGGTTTACTTTTTTCAGCAGCACCAATAGCTACAGCCTGAACAACAGGAGATGTGACAATAGAGCTTTGAGGTTTAGGTTGTTCGGCACAAATAAGACCTTGAATAAAGAATAAAGAAATAAATAATAATCTCATTATCATTTTGCAAAATCCTTTTTAGGTGTTGTGGCCACATTGTGCGCCGAAAACCCATGCAAATCAAGATGTAGACGTTTAAATACCTCATCTTCACCCCATATAAGTGGTAAATCAAGGATTTCTTCAAACGTCTTCCAGACAAATGCTTGATGCTCTCTTTTACTGATAATGACTTTTGGTT
>JAIEMR010000126.1 GCA_019751935.1 Alphaproteobacteria bacterium | reverse complement strand
AGCCATTTCAAAGGAAACACGCGAATTTTGGCTAATATCAAGGCTATCGATTTTACCGTTAAACCAACGGGCATTAGTTGTAGACCCTATCCATTGACGTAAACGATCTTTCAACGGGCTCCCTACATCAATGGCCGCATCGTAAATAGCAGATAAAATTCTGGCTTCTTTAGGGAGTTCAAAAATGGTTTGAACAGTTCGATTGACAGCCAAGATGGAATCATTATCTTCTGTTCCTGCCAGCTGTAATAAAAAGCGAGATAAAAAAGCTCGGTTTGTTGGATTGTCTTCACATTGCAATGGGTTTAAAGAAAGTCCCTCTTCTTCTCCAAGATCAATAAATTTACCGCCCACACTTTCAGTAAAAACTTTTGTGCCACGAAGCCTGTCAAAAATATAAGCTTTTAACTCTTTATGCCTTAAAGCCCCACCAATAAGATGCTGAAAAAAAGTCGTCTTACCGCTGCCACTCGGAGCAACAATAAGGCTATGAGCAAGTTCTTCTGATCGTTCAGAAACATGCAGCTGAAGAGAATAAGCAGACCCTGAAGCTGTTTTAAAATGCCTTAGAGGTCCCTTCCCCCAGTCACAGCTATCTAAACCATATTGATCTTTTGGAAAAGATAATAAGTTAGCAACATTTTGAGAGAACAAATGATTCACTCTGACTCGATGCGTAAAAGTCGGAAACTGGCTGAGCCATAACCACTCTGTTGCATGAGTTTCCAAGGCCGGTTTTAAGTTCTGACCTCGAAAAATGCGCCTAACATCTTGAACTCTCGCTATGAGTTGTTCCAAGGTCTCACAAGTGAGAATTAAAGAAATTTGCACATCAAACAAAGAGCTTTGGCCGCTATCGACCCATTCAATCGCTTGCTCATATTGTTCTTTGACATGCTCGCTAAAGAGCATAATTTTAGTTTGTGCTTGGGCATAACGGAGATTTTTAGAGGAATAAACCTTATTTTTTCCTTTAATCCAATGAACAAGCCGAAACTCACAAGACAGAGAAAACAGTTCCCTAAAAAGATCGTCTTTAAGTGAGTCACTCCACTGTTTTATGGAAATCACTTTGCTATAGAGTTTCTTGTCTCCATCACTATGCTCAATCAATCCAGTTGAAGGGTGGAAATGAACCGTACTCGAAGTCATTTTTTCTGATAAGTGATGGGTAACGCCTTTGGTATTTGCCGCAATAGGATGCTCAAACCCATTAATCATCCGGCTCCAAAAAGGAAGGAGGGTTCCCTCTTCTCTTTCGCCTGTGTCACCTTCTCCTGTCCGAGCTTCTTTTAAAACTTTCGGGTTATAAGGACTCAAATAATCCAGAACCATCTCGATCATATCTTGGCCTTGTTTGATCGGAGTCGAAGGTTGGGATTTATGCCACCATCTCTTTTTAAGAGGTTTTTGAGTTAGAATTAAAAAATGCTGGTTTCTGTAGACTTTTTCAAAATTATTGTTCCAACGGTTGTGAATTTCTTGAAGAATTTCATTTTGAAACTTATCTGTAGAAGAACTTTCATCAAGGGGAAGAAGCAACCTTTGCGTGATAACTGTAAAATCCAAATCTTCTCTTGCCATAGCATCTAAGAAGGCATGTCTATTATTCAAAAGAGCTATTTTTTCATCATGGGTTTTAGCCCCATAATCAAGGCCTTCTAGCTGAATCACCCAAGCCTTTGTTCCATCTTTACAAACAAGAGTTTGTCCATCCTCTTCCAAATGAGAAAATGGGAGAAGCTCGCTCAAAAAGGATTCTTTGGGTAGAGGTAACAGCGTTTTCTTTAAAGCTGGAATACAAGCGGCACTAATCCCTGCCCCCATTGCAGCTGTTGCAGCTGTGGTTGCAAAAATGGATGGAAGATAGGAAAGAAGAATTTCAGCCGACATAGAGATGACCTTTCAAAGGCATAAGCATTGAGGTTGGCTTACACTTAAATTTAGCTAAGAAAACTTCCATGAAATGGCAGTCCCAATAGGTCAAAACAATCGCACCAAACTGGAGATTTGCAAAAATAAGACTGCTTAAAACAACAAAATCAGGCAGCATCAATAGGGCAATTGTAAAAATACAGACATTGGTGGCTGTTGCTTTCCAAGACGCTCCCATCAAACAATATGGAGCCGCAATAGCTGTCAAGACGGGCGTGTTCATGAGAATTTCCTCTTCTGTTACTGTCTTTTAGACTTCCAAAAAGCCTAAGAGGATATCAAACGTTGCAATAGCAATTGCCACAACAAATACAACAGCAACCCAGCGCCAATTAACACGGCCCGCTAAAGCTCCCACTAAACAAGCCAAAAACGCTACTGCCACAGAAACTTTAGCAAAGTTCATCAAGCCAACTTTAACAGCTCTTGCTTTTTCAATGGGTTTGGTAAAAATATCGGCCAAGGCAGGATCAATACATAAAATCAAGGCCAATATCCCTAAAAAGATATAAGGGAAATAAGATCTCAACAAAGATACGTTCAAAATCATAGAGGACTCCTTTTCTAGATTAAATCTGCCTTTAGAAGACTTTTTTGGCTCTCTGAAAAGGAGGGCTTCAACAAAAGTCATCAGGGGTGAAATAAATAATTTAAATATACTTTATCTATAATTAACTATATTTGTTGTATAAGTAATTATAGAAAGATCATTTGTCAAATGTTTTTTGACAATATAATTATAATTTATTTGAACTAACATTTATTAATATTTTATATTGATATTAATAAATAAAAAATTAGCTATATATACTTAAAACTCAATAATGAAAATATGTCCCTTTAATGAGGATTTTATATTTGAATAAATACATTTATAAAATCTCCTCTTTTTCAAAATTAGAAACTAAATCATAGGGTTTTAAAAATGCTTCAGGGGGTAATTCCCATTTCTTATAAAGCTCATAAACAATTGGCAAGGTCATGGGAGTTCTTCTATCGAGGAGGTTTTTGGCCAAGAGCGGATCTTTTAAAACCAAACCCAGCTCTTCTATGGGATTGCCGTCCTCTTTCATATAGTATTTTAAAGCTTCTATAGGGTCAGGCAGATCTATAGGTCTGTTTTCTTTCTCGTAATTTAGAATTAGAATGGATAAGACATCAAAATAATCATAATCTTCTGTACTCTCCTCTGAAGCCCAGTATTTGTCGATCATTTTTAATGCTGCATCATGATCATCTCTTGTTCGTATAGGTCGTATATTCATTCAAAATCTCCTAAAGTTAGTGAGTTATTAAGCCATTAGAGCTAGCTCTATAAAGGGTTCCTACCCCAAGAATCTTTAAAATGTCTAAATCAGTTCTAAGCTTCGCTAAAAGAAAGGTTGAAGGTGTAATTTGAAAATTTAAAGTTTTTACTTTAGGAAAATTCTCTATAACCTTATCTACATCTTTGTATGAAAAAGCCTGCTCCCTATAAAACCAAGCTTTTAAGGGCTGTTCTGTTTCGGGATGTTTTTTCCAAAATTCTTCTAAATGGTAACGGCCAATAATTTTGATCATGATAAAATTCCTTTCAATAAGAGGATTTAAATATATGAAGCCACTTCTCCAATTGACTCTGCAAAGAATCGTAAAAGAGCTGAGGTTTTGAAAAAAAGTTTTAAAATTAGGAACATAAGAAGCTTCTCTGGTTCCAATTAACTATTTTTATATGCTAATTAAAAATTAAAATATTTACAATACATATTTTTATGTTCATAATTTGCTAGTATGTTATTGGCTAAAATCAAGGTAATATGGGTTACAAAATGAGGTTTAAATATTATTTGCGTTTAAAAATGGATCCAGACATTCTTAGGAATAAAATTCGCTCTAAAATAGAGGAAAAAAACTTGTCTGTTAGGCAAGCAGCAATCGCTTCGGGTATTAGCGGCGGAACTTTACAAAATTTTTTAGCAGGGCTTACTAAAAGCCCTACGCTTGATACGATAGCTGCTCTTGCTAAAACTTTGGATTGTGATCTAATTGAATTAATTGGGGGCTCAGATACTGTAACAAATTCGCGTGACTATAAATTACCTTGGGACTCTGCAATCTTTTTAGAGGCTAGCAAATATGTAATTCAGCTTCAGAATGACGCTAATGTTTTATTGCCCAGTGAAGAAGCAATCCTCATTATTAAGGAAATTTATTATTACTCTCGAGCCAAAGGCAAAAATGAAATCGATAAGAATTTTGCAGAGTGGGTGTTTAATAAATCTGCTCGTCTCTGATAAAACAGTTAATAGTGATGCATATAAAACTATGCAAACTAGTTTTTAAAACCTTACCTTTTTCATATAAAAATTACTTATTATGACAGATATCATTAACACCACAACCTATATGGAGTTCTTAAACTCCTTAAAAAGTGAAATTAAACAAGCGCGCCTTAAGGCCCATTTAGCTGTTAATAAGGAACTTATCCTCCTTTATTGGAAAATAGGAAAAGAGATACTAGAGCGTAAAAAAGATCTAGGATGGGGCTCAAAAGTTATCGAACAACTATCTCAAGACTTGCAACATACTTTCCCAGAAATGAAGGGGCTTTCTTCACGTAACCTTGTGTATATGCAAACTTTTGCGAGTGCTTATCCTGATTTTGAATTTACGCAACAGGTTGTTGCGCAAATACCTTGGGGTCATATAGTTATTATATTGGATAAAATTAATGACTCTCAAAAACGTATCTTCTACATCCAAAACACAATTGAGCAGGGTTGGTCTCGTAACGTATTAACCATGCAAATAAACAACAACTTATATGAAAGAGAAGGAAAAGCTCTTACCAATTTTAAAGATACACTTCCCTCACCTACTTCAGATCTAGCGCAGCAGCTGTTTAAGAACGAATATAATTTTGAATTCTTAAACCTTAGCAAAGATGTTCATGAAAAAGTGATAGAAAGATCCTTAATTGAGCATATTCGTGACTTTTTATTAGAGCTAGGGTCTGGATTTGCTTTCTTAGGATCTCAGCATAAGGTTACCTTAGCCGGTGAGGATTTCTATATTGATCTCTTAATGTATCATGTAAAATTAAGAGCTTATGTAGTTATTGAGCTCAAAGCCGGAAAATTTAAACCTGAATATGTTGGAAAATTGTCATTCTACCTCACAGCAATCGATAAAGAAGTTAAACTCCCCGACGATCATCCAACTATAGGTCTATTATTATGCCAATCATCAAATAAGCTTATGGTTGAATATTGCCTATCTGATATCCGTAAACCTGTTGGGGTTTCTGAGTACAGAACTATCACCGAAACACTTCCTAAAGAATTAGAAACCATTCTTCCCACCCCAGAGCAGTTTCAGCATTTGTTGGATACGCTTCCTATAACGGAAGATAATGAAAAATGAAACAAATAAGTAACATCTTTCTTTAAGGGAATTTCATCACACAATTAACCATGAAAATTAGTATGAGTTATACTAATTTTCATGTATCAGGAGGGAATAAAAGAAGGATTGTTTTATTACCATGATCAAACGCTCACGTTTTTTAGAAGATATCATACAAGCTTTTCACGTCACTCCTGTTTGTGCCTTAATTGGACCACGGCAGTGCGGAAAAACCACTGTAGCAAGAGAAATGGCTCAACATCTTTCTGAAGAAGTCCATTATTTTGATTTGGAGGATGAACGTGAGCAAAACAAAATGCGGTAACCTTTTTTGATTTTGGAAAATTTAAAAGGTTTGATTGTCATTGATGAAATCCATCATGCTCCAGAACTCTTCAAGGCTCTTCGGGTTCTTGTTGACCAGAAAAAAGAAAGAAAGTTTCTAGTTTTAGGAAGCGCATCTCAAGCTCTCCTTAAGCAAAGCTCAGAAACCCTTGCAGGACGTATTACTTATGTAGAAATGACCCCTTTCCATATGGGAGAAGTAGATTCTACCGAACAACTTCTTGTACGGGGTGGGTTTCCTCTATCTTATTTAGCCAAAACAGACCAAATCAGTGCAGCCTGGAGAAAAAGCAACATCAAAACTTTTCTTGAACGCGATATTCCAAGCCTTGGTTTTCAAATTTCTCCTCATAATATACGTCGATTTTGGACCATGTTAGCCCATTATCATGAACAGCTTTTTAATAGCTCTGAAATAGGTTCGTCTTTGGGTATTAACTACAAAACGGCTCAAAGCTACCTGGATATTTTGGAATCAACATTTATGGTACGCAGGCTAACTCCCTGGATTGCTAATATTAAAAAACGGCAAGTGAAAGCCCCTAAAATTTACCCCTCTGATTCCGGTATACTCCACAGTTTTTTAGGAATTTTGACCTATAACGATTTATTAGGTCATCCAAAGCTTGGTGCCGCATGGGAAGGTTTTGCTATGGAGCAAGTTATCAGAAGTTTACGAGCTGACCATGAAAGTTGTTTTTACTGGCGCACCCAAAACGGAGCAGAATTAGACTTAATTATTTTAGATGAAGGAAAACTTCGGGGATTTGAATTTAAGTTTTCTTCCAAACCCACACTCACAAAGTCTTTACATAGTGCTTTAACGGATTTATCCCTCACAGATATTACTGTCATTGTTCCTGGAGCTGAAACTTATCCGATTCATGAAAAAGTAAAGATTTTCGGTATTGAAGCTTTATAATTAGCTTTTTTTTATAGATAGAATAGGAGGGTCGCGGTCGCGACCCCCCTCTTTAAAATTTTACATTGAAAGAAGAATATTCTTCAATTCTGACCTTAGTTTCTCTTTTTGTTCTGATGAAAGTTGCAATAATTTATTATGATTAACCACAACATTATCCCCATCAAAAAAGGCCTGTATTACGTATTTCCTTTTATTATTATTTGTAGAATTTTTTTGAATTTTACCCTCTGTTG
>JAIEMR010000115.1 GCA_019751935.1 Alphaproteobacteria bacterium | reverse complement strand
AAATCAAAGTCTACTTTTTCCTTCTTTAGTTCCATTTGTCAGTCCTTCCTTTAAAGTGATTCTCTCACTTCTAGCAAACTGACACAGTTTAGAAAATACTCCCAACTGGTCATCTGTTCGAGTAGCTCAGGTCAACCTCAGTCTTTTAAGATGAGCCTTTTTTTTAATGAACTTCCTGAGAGATTGAACGAAGATGGTATTGCAAAATTAATGGCAGGTATTTGTTTTGGAGAAAAGATGCTCGCGAATGACGCATGGCTAAGCTCTATCCTTGACCTCCTAAAAAAAATTAAACTATCATCCATTGGATATAAACACCAATGTGAAGCAGTTTTTGTTCACGATGCTCGCTCTAGATTGCATTTGATTAAAGCACCAACATTAATTGTCGGGGGTTCACGGGATATCATTTTTATACCAGAAGATCAGATGGAATTATATCATGGCATCCCCAATGCTCAAATTAAAATCTTTCCGGGGGTTGGGCATGCATGTACTTTCGAAATACCGGCTGATTTTTCAAGGACAGTTATTGAATTTTTATTGTTTCCTGTCACAGGAAAAGATTCTGTTCTTGCTGCGTTAGAACGTGCTCAAAAAGCAGAAGAGGAACTTATCGTCCTACGAGCGAGAGCCGCTAAAATGGAGTTAGAACTTGGGCTGTGTCGCAAATAAATTAATAATGTTATAATATTAGATTAAACCTCATTAAAGATTTAGCAGCAATCCCAATAATGTTTCGTTTTGACTCTGAATACCAAAATATTATTTAAGCCTTCTCCTAACCAAGAGCCTCAAAGGCTGCTGAGTTGAACGAAGGATTCAGTCTTACTTCCACTAGAAGTGGGAGCTATAGATAAACCACTCAAGTGGATATGAGTTACTTATTACCCGTTAAACAGGTTTAATTGTTCTATTCTTTGATCCTCAGCTTCCTGATTTTAAACATAACTTCGGATTGTTTGTTCATTGATGCCAACTGTACTAACGAAATATTCTTTAGCCCAAAATTTCTGTCCTACGAAATTGGACGCTTCTAAAATGGCCTTTTTTTCTCTGATTTGTTGAAAAACACCTTTTTAAAAGTCTGAGTGCTGGGTTTAAAATAAATAGCATAGCTTGTTTTATTTCTGTAGCTTAGGGCACCGTTTGCAACAGACCTTATATGGTGCTGGTTTTCTCTTTCATAGCGGCACCCCCCCCGCACGATATATGCAGCTTTTCTCGGAACATTATGTTTCAATTAAAATTGAAGGTAAAATCTTCTGACAAGTTGACACCAACCGGCCGCTGTACTCCACGTACAGCAGCGAGCGTATTTTTCATATAAATTTTCACCATTTGATAGTTCATCAAAATTTTGGCTCGTTAAATAATCATAACAATCCATATTATTCCATTTACCCCACGTCCAAAATACTCCTACGGGGGATGTAAATTTATCCAGAATGGTCGCTAAATGTTTTGCTGTCGTGGCTAGATTTTTCTCAACCACAAACTTAGGGACGATCCAGACTTCAACTTTACCTTTATTCTCAGCTTTCTGTTCTTTTCGATAACCTGCAGAAATGCTTATTTTATCCCCTATATCTCCAAATTTTGATTTATCTGATAAATCAAATGTTCCTTCTAAAGGGCTTGACAGAATGCTAAAAGGGATTTCTATCCTATCAACTTCGTTATCTCGATTAGGTTTATAAATCAATTTTCCATTGATAAAACGTCGGTATACTGCCTCATGCCCGTCGATTAAGTGACGGAGTGGTTGACATTTTTTAAGGTATTGTACGTACTTATCTAGCAATAATAACCAATTGCCGTATTGGTTCTGAAAATCCTGATGTGCCTTCTCATAAGGATCCTGACAAACCTCTTTTAACAATTGAACTTCTTCCAGTTCATCATAGGCTTTTATTTCATTGTCACATTCTGTTACCGTAAAATCAGGAATCTTATGAGGGATAAGGTCTCCTTCTTCTCCTTTCTGAATGCGATCCCATTGATCTTGAAATACTTGTAGTCGTTGATTTTGTATTTTATTTTTCATCATGTGAAAAAACATTTCCTCTAATGGCCAATTAGCCTCAGAAGAATAAAATCCGCTGACATTAAACCCCTGTATATCTTCCCGAGTTGCTGGCCGAGTTTTCAAAATACTGTTCATCAATCCTGATCGGTTTTCTTTATTAAATCGGACAGGGATTTTCTTTTGTAGATTGTTACGTGCCGTTAATAGAAGTTTTGTAACGGCATATTGAGTAGTCCAATCATCAAAGTGAGGCTTTGGCATATGCCATAATCGATCGTTTTTTTTCCATAGATCTAACTGCTTTTGAAATGATTTTCCAGAAGGTGATTGCATTTTATCCCATAAAAAATCAATAGCTCTCTTGCGATCTTGAAATTTAAAATCGCTTTTTGTCATGATAAATAGACTATTATTTTCAATGACCGCTGATTGCATAAAAGCCCTCTTCATGGCGTGAAATAACGTTTTAATATAATAACCTCTTGCCGCTGTCACCTCATCTTGTCCAGCTACCAACACAAAGCGCACAGAAGTTGCTTCATTGATGATCTGGTGAATAAATGCCGAATTGATTAAATTGCGAATGGTTCCATCCGTATCATTAAACCCTGGTAAATCAAATAATATCAGATCGTCTATTTGAACCCATTGGGGATAAAGAGTTTCAGAATCTAATTCCTGACCGATTTTCATTGCTGTTGGGTCATTTGGATTAACCAATTCATACCCTTGGTCATGAAAATCGGTTTTTAATTCTTTTTCTGCCAAGAAGTTGATTAAAGTGCTTTTGCCGGATCCAGTATTGCCTAAAAAAACGACAATATCACGGTTGTGCGAGGCATTAAATAACGCTTGATGCTCGCTAATTTCTTGTTTTACCAAGCTTGCAACTTGAAGAGGGTCCATATTTTTTAAAGGTGTTGTAAAAATTCGTAAACGATTGTGTTGGTCTTTTAAGCCTTCTTTATTTGGAGAAGGATGAGCCTTATTTCGTTCATCATAGTAATCATCCGTAGATAGCAGTTTTCCTAATATGTTGATATAACGTTGTGTTAAATCATTAAATTTAGTTTCAGGATGATCTCTCCATTGTAATTTTAAATTATTCCATAATCGATGCAGAACTTGCCACATGTTAGAAATAAACGTCGACCTATCTCGCATATCAAGGAATATTACGTCGCGCATACGTTCGAAATCTTGCCCAACCAAAAGAGTTGACTCTAGAAAATCCTCCTTTGATGCATGAACCAATAAAGGAACATAAAACACTTTTGTGGATGTTTTTCTAAAACGTTCTTTAATCTTATCGACTTCTTCTTTAACTCCTGTTGATTTTCCATTTACCATTAACGTTGAACGTTTGTAATATAAGGGTGTACAAATGCTTATAACAACATCCACATTTTCAATTTCTTCCATGTAACGAGAAGGACCTTGTTCAATAATGCCGTTCTTCAGAGTCTTATCATTGTCAAAAAGGACATTGAAACCGGCTATTTGATTCAATATGTGAGCAAGTTCTATAGCAATTTGATCGTAGTAACATGCTTCTTCAATTGTTGATTCATCATCGATGGAATGTCCATCGGCGCTTACATGCCAGGCATAACTGATAAATATACGTGGAGATCCACCTTCATCAAGAATGGGCTTTAACTCCTTAACTATATTTTTCCATTGCTTAAAAAAATCATGTTCTTCTTGGGGGGGACTTCCATTAAGATAAGCAGAAAGACTGTTAGGGCAAAGGCTTTTTAATCTAAGAATATTGTCTTTTTTTTCTTCACCTGCTGCTAGTGGAGTTAGGTATTGGATAGAAATCAAGGCTAATAAAAAAAAGAGATTAAAGATTTTCAGAAAGAATTTAGGAGGCTTCATAACATGTATTGCAAATTTTTCAAAAACATAGAAGCTCTATAGAATCAATACAAGTATAATCTTTGTGTATTTTTCTCGGGGCACTTAAATTAAATAGACAGATTTTTTGAACTATCTGACTTATGAATTTTTCTCATATTATCGTTACATAGTTAAATGTCTCCAGATTGTGATTTAGCTGATTTAAAATATTAATTTTTTTCTTCTTTTCATTGCTCTATTTAAAGGAGATATTCAGATCTAATTCTTTTTTATGTAAGGGTTATAAATGCATTTTTTTAACTTCAAGTTAGTAGAAAAGCCAGTTATTGCTCACCATAATAATATACCAGAAAAAATAGTAATTTTTTGTAATGATATCTCCCTACAAGAAGAAATTACGAAAGCTTTTTCTTCAATCAAGACAATTATTTGGGTTACTACTAATACTTCAGTTAATTTTCCTCAAGACAAAACGATATATTTAAACAAAAAAATCCCATTTTCTTATAATCCTCAATATATAGAGCTTCTTGAATCCTTACATCAAAATGATTATGTTCTTAACGCTATAAGACTAAGCGAAACAGATGTTGAAGGAGAGCTTTTAACAAGTCTGACGTCTGCATATTATTTTTTTCAGTTTTTCTGTAAAAATCCTTTAACCGCACCTGCTTATATTCATATGCATAGAAATGATGTTGAGAGTGGTTCTTTAGAAGGTTTTTTCAAATCACTTAAAATAGAAATGCCATCTTTTCGATTTAAAAGTATCAATATCAATCAAAAAAAAATAAATCATTTATCCTTGGTTATTAATGAGTTTCATTCTTTTGATGAGGAAGAGATTGTTGTTACATATGAGAATGGTAAGCGTTTTATTGAAGAAATAGATCCTATTGTGGGTGAAGTTTATGCAGAAAAAAGAGAAAATATTGATGAAAGCAAAACATATTTAGTAACCGGAGGAACAGGAAAACTGCCTCTCCTTGTTTCTCGTTATATAGCAAAAGTTACAATCAATCCGGTAATTTTGTTAGGAAGACGCAAGCTTTCTTTACATGAGAACGAGTCTCTTCTCAGAGAAAATATTTTATATTTTTCTTGTGATGTGACTCAAGAGCAAGAACTTCAAGAAGTATGGAGTTATATTGGTAAGACTGTCGGTGCAATTCATGGAGTTTTTCATTTAGCGGGCATTATTGAAGATGCCTTGTTTATCAATAAAGATTACGAGAGTTTTTGTCGGGTTTTAGCCCCCAAAGTTAAAGGACTTATTCTTTTAGATTCAATTAGTAAAGAAAGTCCCCTTGATTTCTTTGTCGTTTTTTCTTCCCTCTCCGGTATTCTTGGTAATTTAGGGCAAACGGATTACGCGGCAGCAAATTCATTTGTTGATCATTTTATTCGTTATAGAGATGATTTAGTAAATACTGGTAACAGAGTAGGTAAAAGCATATCTATTAGCTGGCCTCTTTGGGAGTCTGGTGGCATGATAATGCCAGAAAAAGACAAAAACGAAGGGCTTTCAAATGAAGAAGGCATAGAAGCTTTTGAAAAAATTCTTCAAATGCCTTATAGAAATGTTGCTGTTTTTAAAGGGGATTTTTCTAAATTTCAAGAAAGTCTTTTTAAGAAAATAGAGACTCGAGATGATCCAGGAACTATTTCCTCTGAAAAATTAACTTTGTCAAGAAATATACTTCGTAAATGGTTAGAGCAATGTTTTACAAAACATACAAAACTTTCAAGCTTTGATGATTCTCAAACATTTCAACAGTATGGTATCGATTCTATCGTCTCTTTAAATATCACTAGCGATTTGGAAAAGCAAATACGTATGTATGATGCTTCAATTCGGTTAAATAAAACCTTGCTTTTCGAATATCAAAATTTAGAAGATCTGACCGAATATTTTGCAACACGACAATGGTCTTGCCTTGCTTCTCTTGTAGAGGAATTTGAAAAAAACAACATCAGTTCACTAATCTCTTCTATTTCTGAGTTTACCTCTGAAGTTGCTGACAGAAAACCTGTAATAGTTTCTAAAGATATAGTAGAAGAAGAAAAACTGATTGCAGTGATAGGTGTTGCACTTAAAGTTCCTGGTGCTGATAATAAAGAGCAATTTTGGCAAAATCTGAAGCAGCAAAAGAATTGTATAAGCTTAATCCCTCAAGATAGATGGTCATGGAAAGCATATTACGATGCCACTATGGATACTCCTGGAAAAACTTATAGCAGGCATGGAGGTTTTGTAAGTGGTATAGAGAATTTTGATCCTTATTTTTTTAATATCTCTCCAACGGATGCAGTAAAAATAGATCCCCAAGAACGCCATCTCTTGCAAATGTCTTACCATGCTTTAGAAGATACAGGTTATTCCACTTTTCCTAAGGATACGGGGGTTTTTGCGGCTGTTATGTTCGGCCATTATGCTTTATTTCAAACGCCTGAACTGATGCTTGATTCTTCGTATGCCTCTGTTGCAAATCGCCTTTCTTATTTTTTCAATTTAACCGGTCCTAGTATTGCATTTGATACTATGTGTTCCGGTTCTCTCACAGCTCTTCATTTTGCTTGTAATAGTCTTCAAAGCAAAGAGTGCTCCTTAGCTATCGTGGCTGGTGCAAACTTAATGCCTCATCCGCATAAATATTTATTATTAGCTCAAGGAAGATTTTTAAGTGCTATTGGTAAATGCCAAAGTTTTGGTATGTATGCTGATGGTTATGTTCCCGGAGAAGGGATAATAGTCATGGTACTAAAGAGGTATAAGGAGGCATTGGAAGATGGCGATCAAATTTATGGAGTAATACGAGGAAGTGGAGTTAACTCAGGAGGTAAGACAAGTGGTTATACAGTTCCTAATCCTATAGCTCAAAGTGCTTTAATTCAGAAAGTATTAGAACGAAGCGGTGTAGAAGCAAACAGTATTAGCTATATCGAAGCTCATGGCACCGGAACAAAGTTAGGCGATCCTATCGAAGTGAGAGGGCTTAGTAAAGCATTTGGAGTAGAAAATAATGAAAAATTTTGTGGGCTAGGATCTGTCAAAAGTAATATAGGTCATTTAGAATCAGCT
>JAIEMR010000179.1 GCA_019751935.1 Alphaproteobacteria bacterium | reverse complement strand
AGGAACCATAATGATATGACGCTTTACAAAGAAAAATGTTCCAAGGTTAAGTCGTTCTGCAACTGGCGGACTGGCTGCAAAGCTTAAAAGAATGCCAATTACCATGATAATAATAATGGCGCTTAGGCTCCATCTATCAATTGTCCACCACCATCTGCCTAAAACGCTCGTATCCCGTCTTGAAAAAGTAGGCGTACTCATATCATGCTCCTGGCCAGACTTCTAAATGCATCGCCTCTTTCTTCAAAGTCACGAAACTGATCAAAACTTGCACAAGCAGGTGAAAATAAAATAACAGAAGGTATTTTTTTATCCTGATTGATTTTTTCAACAGCCGCTTTTAAGGCCTTATCGAGATTTTCACATTTAAAGTAAGAAACGTCCCCTTCTAAAGTTTCAGCAAAATCGTCTTGAGCTTCACCTATCAAAAAGGCGTGCTCTATTTTAGGAAAATACTCTTTTAAAGGTTTTATTCCTTGGCTTTTTGGGCGGCCGCCTGCAATCCAATAAATTGAATAATCTTTATAACTTTCAAGCGCGCAAGCTGTTGCATCAGCATTTGTTGCCTTGCTGTCATTAACGAATAACGTTGATCCAATTTTTCCAACAATCTCAAGGCGGTGAGCAAGGCCAGGAAAGCTCTCTAATGCTGAAGAAATTTCCCCGGATGAAAGACCATATTGACGAGCTGTAGCATATGCTACTGCTGCATTTTGGTGGTTGTGAACACCTTTGAGTGTAGCAAGAGGGCTTAGGTCCATAATGTTTTTAGAACCTTCATAAAGAATGCCTTTTGAAACCCATACATCAGCTTCGCCTTTTGTGGAAACAGAAATTGTTGGTTGAATGTTCTTAATCTTTTGATACACGGATAAGGAACACGGATCATCAATACTAATAACAGCACTTTTGCATCCCTGAAAGATGTTTTCTTTTGTGCTTACATAAGCTTCCATTGTGCCGTGTCTATCCAAGTGATCTTCTGAAATATTCAGCCAAACGCCGATATCAAGACCTAGAGAACCTGAGATCTCAAGTTGAAAAGAAGAAAGTTCTAAAACATATGTATCTGCCTTTTCAAGGGAAAGGGCAGGGATGCCAATATTGCCGCCAACAGATGCTTTTCGTTTGTTTTGGTTAAGAATATGCCCAATAAGTGCTGTGGTTGTTGATTTGCCGTTCGTTCCCGTAATCCCAATGAATTTAGACTGATTTTCACTAATGCTCAATAAATTGATGTCACAAAGAATAGGAATAGCATGGGCTATGGCTTTTTCAGTGAAGGGATGAGGCTTTGGAAATGAAAAAGAAACACCTGGGCTTTGAATGATTGCAGTAAGAGAATCCCAGGGAATCTCATTTATATTTTTTACTCCGCCATTCGCTTGATTTCTAAGGACGTTATCATCAAATGTAAAGACAGTTGCGCCCTTATTTTTAAGCCACCCAGCCGTCGCTTGACCAGAGCGGGCCATTCCTAAAATTAAAAAGGTTTGATTGATAAAGGTCATAAAAATTTTATCTCAACTTTAAGGTGGACAAACCAACAAGTGCAAGGATGGATGCAATAATCCAAAAACGAATCACAACTGTGGGTTCTGCCCAACCTTTTTTTTCAAAATGATGATGAATAGGTGCCATTAAGAAAATTCGTTTTCCAGTCAGTTTAAAATATCCCACTTGCAAAATAACGGACACAGCCTCAATCACAAAAAGACCGCCGACGATGGCTAAGACGATTTCATGCTTGGTAATAACAGCAACAGTTCCAAGCGCTCCGCCTGCAGCAAGTGATCCTGTATCGCCCATAAAAACTTTTGCAGGAGGTGCGTTAAACCATAAAAACCCAAGTCCAGCGCCTACGAGAGAGCCAAGGAAAATACAAAGTTCACCTGTGTTAACAACGTGGTGAAGTTGCAAGTAGTTTGCGAAAATGCTGTTACCAACAACATAGCTGATCAAACAAAAGCAAGTTGCAGCGATCATAACAGGCACAATGGCGAGCCCATCCAGACCATCCGTTAAATTAACAGCATTAGAAGAACCAACAATAACAAGAATTGCCCATAGGAAATATCCATAGCCCAGATTGAGAAGGAATTCTTTAAAGAAGGGAAACGTTACGCTGCAGCACATTTTTTCTGCAGTGAAATGCGTTATAAAGTAAACTGCAATAAGGGAAAGAGTGACTTGCCATATCAATTTAAATCGGCCAGAAAGACCTTTATGACTTCTCTTGGTTAATTTTAAAAAGTCATCATAGGCACCCAGACCACCAAAACCAAAGGTTACAAAAAGGGTGATCCAAACAAAGGGATTGGTTAAATCAGCCCAGAGTATTGTACTGAGGCCAATGGCTAAAAGAATCAGGCAGCCCCCCATAGTCGGGGTGCCCTTTTTTGTTAGAATATGGCTCTCAGGACCATCGCTTCGAATGGGTTGGCCTTCGCCCTGTTTGCTTTTTAACCAACGAATAACTGGTTTTCCACAAACAAAGCTGATAATAAGAGCCGTTAAGATGGCGCCTCCTGTTCGAAACGTAATGTAACGAAAGAGATTAAAGAGCGAATGTTGCTCGGCAAGTGGGTACAGAAGTTGATATAACATAGAATATTATGCAGCTACTGTTGTTGGTTCAGCGTGAAAGTAATCGACAATACGACTCACTTTACTGCCCTTTGAGCCTTTGACAAATACAATATCTCCATCTTGAAGGTGAGGGAGGAGGTAGGGAATTAAGGCTTCGGCTTTTAATTCAAAATTACCCTGAAGGTCCTTTGGAAGGGCGTCAAAAAGATGCTGCATTCCAGCGCCTGTTCCAAAAACAAGATTAGCGCCTGCCTGTTTAATGGCATCAACTAGATCTCGGTGGTATTCAGGGGTCTTTTCACCAAGCTCTAACATTTCGCCTAAGACTGCGATCTTTTTCCCTTTTGTAGTCAGAGACGCTAGAACATTTAATCCTGCTTTCATAGACGCTGGATTTGCGTTGTATGCGTCATCAATAAGAGTTATAGAAATTCCATTGAGTAATGTTATTTTTTGTTGTAGTCCCCGACCTCTTATCGGTTTGATGGTAGTTAAGGCTTTTGCGGCTTTATCTAAGGAAAGGTTAAGCTGATCAACACAAGCCAATACAATTAAACTTGTAAAAGCGTAATGTTCACCAATTAAAGGAAGTTGGTATTGAAGATTTTTCCCTTTGATTTCTGCGGTAATTGAAGATGTGTACTCAAGGGAGTTTTCTTTATATTCAAGGAGCTGAACATCTGCTCCCCTTGATTTTCCAACACTAAGTATCGTTGTAATGCCTTTTGATAGAGCTGATGTTTTAAGCTTTTCAAATTGCGGGTTATCAAAATTAAGAATGACGGTTCCGCCAGCTTTAAGACCGCTGAAAATTTCAGCCTTTTCTATTGCAATTTGATCAATTGAACTAAAATTGCCAATATGCCCTTCTGCAATTGTTGTAATAACGGCAATATCAGGTTCAACCAATTTTGATAAAGGGGCAATTTCTCCAGGGTTATTGGTACCAATTTCAAACACACCAAAATCTGTATCGTTTTCAAGAGAAGCTAGGCTTAAAGGGACACCCCAATGATTATTGTAACTTTCTTTTGAGAAAGTAGTTTTGCCAAATGAAGCTAAAACATGGGCAAGCCATTCTTTTGTGGTTGTTTTTCCAACGCTTCCTGTAATGCCAACAATCTTTGCTGTGGTTTTAGAACGCGCATAGGCCGCTAAATGATGAAGGGCTTTTAGAGTGTCATCAACTAGAAAATAGGTTTTCCCTGCCAAGTCTGGTGAGAGATCACTAACAACGACGCCTGAAGCTCCTTTGGAAAATGCATCTTTTACAAAGTTGTGACCATCTAAGGAATCACCTTTTATGGCAACGTAAAGTTCCCCTGGTTTTATAGTTCGGGAATCAATAGAGACTCCTGTTGCGCAAAAATCAGAACCTGTTGTTATCAGGTCTAATGCATTTGCAATATCATCTGCTTTCCATGTTGCCATTTGTTACTCCTACAAATGTTTTAAAACTTCGTCTTGATCACTAAAAGGATAAATAACAGTTCCTACAATTTGACCGCTTTCGTGACCTTTACCTGCTATTAACAATATATCATCCTTATTTAATCCTGCAATTGCAACTGCAATTGCCTTTGAACGATTTCCAATTTCTTTGGCTTGTGGGCAAGTTTCAAGAATTTGAGCGCGAATAGAAGCTGGATCTTCAAGGCGAGGATTGTCGTCGGTCACAATAACTTCATCCGCTAAATCCCCGGCAATTTTACCCATCTGTGGGCGCTTGCCTGTATCACGGTTTCCCCCACACCCAAAAACAACCCATAACTTTCCTTTGACGTGAGGGCGTAAATTTTTAAGAACGCATTCCAAGGCATCTGGGGTGTGCGCATAGTCAACAAAAATTGGCGCTCCATTTTTAGAGGCTACATATTCCATTCTTCCTTTTGCACTTTTCAAAAGTGGCAGAGAAGAAATCATTGAAGATATAGGTGTTCCTGTGGCATGTGCAAGGGCTAGAGCGCACAAAAGATTTTCAAGTTGAAAGAGGCCTGCAAGGTTAATGATTTGCTTTGGAAAGGTCTGATTATAAATAACTAAATCAAATTGAATTGCATGATGGTTTTGCTGAATGTTTTTAACATAAAAATCAGCTTTTTGCGTTAGGCTATATGAGATAACGGTATGTTCTTTTTCCCTGCAAATCTCAGCTAGTTTTTGAAAGTATGAGGTGTCTGCATTGATAACGGCAGGACTTCCTTTTGGTAAAATCTCACGGAAAAGCTTTGCTTTAGCATTAAAATAATTTTCCAATGTTTGGTGATATTCCAAGTGATCTTGAGTAAGATTTGTAAATGCTGCAGCGCTTAGGTGAGCGCCATGCATGCGGTATTGATCAAGGCCATGACTGGATGCCTCTATGGCTAGGTGATCGATATCACTTTCTTTTAATGATTGTAATGTTTTATGAAAATCAAGTGGGCCCAAACTTGTTAGATTTGGAATCACAATATCTTGCTTAAGCTTTGCATTTGAACCTAAAGCGAGTCCCAGTGTTCCAAGGCTTGCCGCAGGAATTCCAGACAGTTCCCAAAGTTGACGTAGCATATTAACAATCGAACTTTTTCCATTGGTTCCTGTAATGGCAATGATTGTTTTGGGCTGTTTTTCGTAAAAAACTTCGACGAGTTTTGTGAATGTTAATCTGGGGTTTTGAACTGCAATGAAGGTAACATCAGGAAATTTTTTTTTTAAATGTTCGCATGTTTCTTTGGTGCTTATAAAAACCTTGGCTCCTTTTTCAAGAGCGCTTTGTGCGTGAGTAAGAGAATCAGCACAGGGGATTGAAACAAAAAGATCGTCAGGTTCAACACTTCTAGAGTCAGAAGAAATTTTATTGATTGAGGAGAGAGATAGTAAAGAAGTTTCTACGCCCGCTTCTTTCAGAAGCTTATTCAGATTCATTCACAGACTCATGTGTTGAAGTGACATGACTTACGTTAACCCATCCCTTTGGAGCTTGACTAGCCTCATTATCTTCTTCAATTGCATGTAAACCTAATATGGGGGCCATTCTCTCTATTATTTTTCCACCCGTTGGAGCCGCATTCCAGCCAGCTGCTGCGAAGCCATATGTTCCTTTTGTTGGCTTTGGATCATCTAATAGTAGTAAAACGATGTATTTAGGGGATTGATGAGGAAAAGCGCCTACAAAGAATGTCGTCCTTGCTTTGCCTGTGGCATAACCTTTTCCTTGAATTTTATAGGCAGTCCCTGTCTTACCAATGACTTGGTACCCTTCAATGTTAGCCTTTTTTGAAGGACCCTCTTTAACAATAACGCGCATCAGATCGCGAATGATTCGTGAAGTTTTCTCTGAAATAATTGGTCCTTTTGCTTTGTTTGCTTTAATGGCTTCTTCGCGTTGATGAGCATTTTTGTGTAAAAGAGTTGGTTGAGGCAAGATACCGTTGTTAACAATGCCACCAATTGTTGAGATCAGCTGAAGAGGCGTTACAGAAATACCAT
Source organism: Alphaproteobacteria bacterium (assembly GCA_019751935.1). GTDB lineage: Bacteria > Pseudomonadota > Alphaproteobacteria > Paracaedibacterales > CAIULA01 > CAIULA01. Next base: position 934 of record JAIEMR010000179.1, on the reverse strand, counting down.
AGCCATAGGAAACAGTCATAGAGGTAGGCTCTCTCCATGTGGTTGGGATTAAAGGATGACCAAGTTCAGGAATTTCTAAAGTGGCGGCTTTGAAAATACCAAATTTCTTTAAATATGCTTTTTGGGTGGCTATGCCAAATTCTTGAGAAATTTTAATGGCAGCAATATTTGACGAATAAATAAAAGATTCTGCAAAAGTCAGGACTCTATTTTTTCCTCTAAAGTCGGTGATTGTAAACCTTCCAATCGATATAGGATGAGTGGCGTCATAACGACTGTTTAATGTAGCTGTGCCAGCTTCAAGAGCAATGGCTGTATTCAGGATTTTAAAAGTTGAACCTGGCTCAAATACACCTAAAGTATTTCGGTTAAAGGTTGCATCTTGGGCGCCTTGAGTCGGTTGATTGGGATCAAATCCTGGGAAAGAAACCATAGCAATCAGTTCACCTGAATGTAAATCCATCACCATGGCATTTCCACCAATGGCTCCGAATTCAGTGATTGCTTTTGACATTTCATCATAAACAACATGTTGCACTCTGACATCTATGGATAATTGAAGTGACTCATTGGATTTTTGAAGTTGGGCATCAAAATGTTTTTCAACGCCTGCAAGGCCGTTGCTATCAATACCACAATAACCAAGGACATGAGACGCTAATTTACCATAGGGATAAACGCGCCTGTAATCTTTTTGTAAGTAAACTCCTGGAATTCCCATTTGATTAATGGCTTGCTGAAGTTTTGGAGGCAAGTGACGGGCAAGCCACACAAATCCTTTAGCGGAACTAAGTCGTTGATAAAGAACTTCAAATCCAACTTCTGGAAGGACTTTTGCTAATTTTTCAGCTGCTTCTGCCAACAATTTCATCGGCTTACTAATAGTTAAACTTATAAAAATTCCTAGAGCTAATGCAATTAATACTCCTATAAG
>JAIEMR010000075.1 GCA_019751935.1 Alphaproteobacteria bacterium | reverse complement strand
GCGGTTTAAAGGAAAAGCTACTGGCGGCTCACAGAGGCGGTATTAAGACAGTTGTTATCCCAATTGATAACGAAAAGGATTTGGCAGAAATTCCAGATAATGTAAAAGCGGGTCTGACAATTATTCCGGTTCGAACTGTGGATGATGCTTTAAAGATCACGCTGACTTATCAACCCAAACCAATTCCCTTTGAAGAGTTGGACAATACTGGGGAGAACAAGCAGTTTAACCCAGAAAAAGATGATAAGACTGTAACGGTGATGTAACTGGAGCAGGTGTTGTTTTCCATCGATGAACGACTAGAAAAGGGCAAGTTTTTTATAACAAACTTGCCCTTGTGCCGTGTTTTTCTGCAAGATGATAGTCGGTTCCCGTGGCTCGTTTTGGTGCCTTGTCTTCCTGATGTTACGGAAATATATCAACTTGAAACTAAGGCTCAAAATGCCTTGATTGAAGAAATCTCTTTGATCTCCAAAGTCCTTCAACATTATACAAAATCAGATAAAATCAATGTGGCAGCTTTTGGCAATGTAGTTTCTCAGCTACATATTCATATTGTGGCAAGGTTTAAAACTGACTTAGCTTGGCCTGATCCTGTTATTGGTTTAAAAGGGGCAGTGCTTTATGGTGCTGAGCAAAGAGATAAAATGATTGGTGATCTAAAAAGATTATTGGTTTTTTGATCTATAGCGGGACCTGTATAAAATGATAATAACCCCCGTCCTCACGAAGCTCCGCAGGAGCTGTGGTGATTGTAGTTTTCTTTTTGTTTAAGATCTAATTCCTGGACTGATCACCTGATGGGCCCTTGGGTCAAGCCCAAGAGAAACTTTGGATAGAAGAAAAGAAAAAAACAGTTTCCTTTGGGCCCCGCCCAAAGGTCCATGAGAATACACGTTCGGTGCTGGTTTATAAATATTTTCCTGGATCGGCCACTTCCCCCTTATATCTTCGGGGGCTCGCCATGACGAAAAATGCATAATCATTTTATGTTGGTTCTGCTATATCTTCATTTTTAACCTTGCTCACACTTAATAAGCTTTTCTATCATTGTATTAGATTAATTTTAATAAAAGCCTGAGTAATGATTCTAAATGTAAGCTATTTCGTTTTTTTGTATCTTTTTGTTGCAACTCATTTACAAGCATGTTCTCTTGCTGAATTTTTTTCTCGTGGTGTGCGAGCTTTGCCGCGTTTTAATTCTCAGCAACTCCTTAATGAAACGGCTAAAACTCTTGGGGTAAAAACTCCTTCATTTCATCATTCATTTGCCAATCTTAACGAAGTTGGGGCTAGGGATGGCCTCCAGAATGAAGCGCGATATATAGAGCTTGAATATAAACTTGGACTTATAGATGCGCTGGTGACTTCTGTAAAAACCCCAGTAAAACATCCTGTTAGGGTTGAAGTAGGTTCTATGGTGTCTTCACGTGCTGTTCCTCAAATGAAAAGTACACCGGAAGTTATTGGATTTTTAGAGAAAGATCCCAAGGTTATTTATTCTGTATTGGTCCCAAATTTAAAAGGCATGACTGATTTAAGGGAAGTTTTAGATGAACGCGGAGATAACTTATCCACTGAAGTTGCTGTTTTCGTATCGCCTTCAGAACGTTTTAGTGAAGGGAACCTTAAATGCTCTGTTGCAGATAGTCTAAGGATGGCTGAGCATGTTATGGCACAAGCAACTAAATTTAAGATGCCAAGGAGAGGTTTTATATCGATGATTGCTGGCTCTCCGTTAGGGGATACAGTAACGAAAGAGAGTGTCAGGCTTATAGCGAATGCTTTAAGAAGTATGGGATGCCAGCAGATTGTATTGGCGGATACAACAGGCGTTGGCACCCCAGCGCAAATTTTTGAGCTTGTGCAACATGTATCTAAGGTTATTCCGTTAAGTGATTTGGCTCTCCATCTTCACGGGCGGGCTGATAACTGGCAAAACACACTCCGAAATGTATTGGCGGCCTATATGGCTGGTATTAGAAGTTTTGATGGATCGGTGGGTGGTATTGGGGGGTGCCCATATTCTCCAGGCTCCCCTGGGAACATAGATACGGCTCTTCTTTTAACTCTTTTCGAGGGGTTGGGTATTAAGACCGATTGGAACAGAGATGCCGTTTTACAAGTCCGCTCTCACCTTCCTCAAGTTTTAGGCTTTAGGAACGTAATGGTTAAGGACAGAGGTGAATTATAGATCCTTAACATAAAATCTAAAAACATCTAAATAGTCGATTTTTAAGGCATTATGTTTTTGATAAAAGCTTTGCCCAATGGGATTGTTTTTACCGCACCACATTTCAATGCGTAAGATGCCTTTTTCTTTGGCAATTTGAGCTATTACTTTTAAAATTTTTTCTCCTAAGCCATGTCTTCTGTACTCTGGTTTAACATAGAGATCATCAACTTGAAGCAGGGGACTGTTATGAAAGGCACGGTTGATATTAACAATGCTATAAAAGCAAAAACCAATAATTTCTAAGTCATCTTTTTTAACAACCAAGGCATTCCAATCTGCTTTTTTCCCAAACAGTTCTTGATGCATTCTCTCGAGCGTCATTTTATGCTTATCGGTTAGTCCCAGTTCTGCAGCAAAATCTTGGGCTAGGCTAAATACAAAAGGGACTTCTTCAGGCTGAATAGCAGAAATAGTAAATTGCATTTGAAAAACTTTAAAATAAATTTTTCAAAAATTTAGCACTGAAAAGTATGAGAAGCAATCGATCAGCTACGCTTATTTGCCCGAGGCAGCGCCACTCAAAAATGCTTCAATCATGGAAAGGCCCTTTTCTGTGTGTTCACCACTAGCTCCCACCATTATTTTATCATTCTCAACCATGTTTGCCATGATGAATGGAATGAATTCATCCCAAGTTTTTTGCGAACCTGACGTGAGTATTTCCGCTGTTGGGTCATAAATGAGAGGCGTAAATCCAGCTGGTCCATTGTCTATAAAGGTGCAATTGTTGAAAGTTTGAACTTCTTTTTCAATTGTTCCTTTCCCCTCAGGTGAAGCTGGTTCTAAAAAGGCATGATGTCCACCTTCAAAAACTTCCAATGCTACAGGATAACCCTTAGCCTTTAAAACATCCACATGGCGTTTAACAAAAGACAAAGGAGTCCAATTATCTAGCGCTCCATGCATAAACAACATGGGGGCGCCTGTGTAAGAAGGATCTACTTCATTTCTCAAAACAAATCCATCAATCATAATGAAACGATTAAATTGTAAGGTTGGGGAGATATGTCTTTGATAAAATGTTCTTGCACACAAATCAGCAACCATTGCACTACGTGATCTTCCCAATAAGCTGACTTCTTTATCTGCCATATCAGGGTGTGATTTTAGAAAATGCAGAAATCTATAGGCGGCAATAACGGTTTGCTCTAAGGGAATTGCCATTTGGTTTTTGGCTACACCCCCCTTTGTAACGCCATGCGCTCCAAATAGAATGGGTATGGCTACTGCTTTTCCAGATGATGACAATTTATTAGCAATTATAAAGTCAATATCCGCGACTCCATCAGCTCCATGTAATAAAACAGCGCTACCTGTTACTGGGCCGTCAGGAAGTCTAAGAAGAACTGGATACCCAACTTTATTTTTATCATACCAAGGAAGTGAAAAAGTAGCAGGATCAAATGTCTCAATCAAACTGTCTAATTTTGCAATCTCAGTGGCTGTAGCCTCTAACTTAGGGACTCCAACAGTCAAATCTTTAAATCCTGGGAATAAAGGATGATCCTCAAACTCAGAAATTCTAGTAGGAACCAATGTTTCAATCCAGAGACTTTTGCCAGGAACCATGGAGCCATCTTTGCGTTGAGAAGAATACTCTATCACCCTTTCTAAAGGGGCATCTGTGTATTCTGAGGCAAAAGAGTTTGTAGCTACTGCAAAAAATAACAACAAAAAGATTTTGAGAAAATGTTTCATTTGAATAATGCAAAATCATTAATAAAATGGAATAATAATGAATTTTTGTATTTTATTCAATAAAAATCTCACATTTAATAATAGATTGTACTTAATAATTATTCATTAAAATTGAATGTTAAAACATCTGGTAATTAATTGTTTCTGTCCTTATGATATAGCGATTTCATAAATGAGAAGCGGCTATGAACATATCAGACAAGTTCCAAGAAACGATGATAAACGTTTGGAAAGACGAGGGGGCAGCTTGGCTTCTTAAGTTGCCAGAACTCATTAAATATTTCTCCAATAAATGGCAACTGCAAGATCTAAAACCATTTGAAAATCTTACCTATAGTTATGTGGTTTCTGCTTATAGCTCTCTTTATAAAATGCCAGTTGTTTTAAAGATGATGGCTTCACATAATGAGCTTCTTGATGAGCAAAAGGCCTTGGAATACTACGGCGGCAGAGGGTATGTTAAACTCCTTGCCTCTGACCTTGATAGGGGGGCAATTTTAATTGAGGCAATTGTACCTGGCACTCCGCTGAGTGCTTTATTTCCTATAAATGATGATAAAGCGACTGATATTGTTATTGAAGCAATGAAAAGGCTGCATCAAACTCCGATTTCAGCAAAGGATGCAGCCAATTTTCCATCCATCAATAATTGGCTGAGTTTATTGGAACATTTTGAGGATTCAAGAATTCCTGGTGATTCTTTAAAAAGAGCTCAAACACTCGCTAAATCTCTTTTAATCACTCAAGATGATTTGTACCTATTGCATGGAGATCTTCATCATCACAATATTCTTTTAAATAAGGATCAAGACTGGATTGTAATTGATCCAAAAGGAATTGTGGGCGAACTGGCCTTTGAGGTGGGTGCATTTTTGCGCAATCCTTTTACCAATCTTTTAGAGAAATCTAATGCTCATGAAATTATCAATAATCGATTACATTTGTGTGCCAAGGGGCTTCAAATTGATTTTGAGCGTCTTTTGGATTGGGGATATGTCCAATCTGTTTTAACGGCTCTTTGGGCGGTTCAAGATAATCTTAGTAATTTGAATGATTTTTTAAAGATGATTAAACTCTTTGAAAAAATAAAGATGCTTTAAACTACAAAAAAATGAAGAAAGCAGAAAAAATGGATAAAAGCGGAATTTTATGTATTGGTGGTCTTAATGTAGACTGGACAGCCATATCTTCTCTAGGCAGATTTCCTGTTGATTTTCTCCCTTATACTTTCAAGTTCACTCCTGGTGGCGTTATCCATAATATTGCGCAAAACTTAAAAGGCCTAGGTCAAAAAGTCAGTGTTATGAGTGCAGTCGGCAATGATGCTCACGGTGAATTAATGATTCAAACTTTGCAGAAATCGGGAGTTAACCATCAATATATTGCTAAATTTGACAAACAACCAACAGCCTCAATTGTTTTTGTCACAGGGCCAGATGGCGAATTTTTATTAAATGTAGCCAGAACTGAAATTTACACTCTTTTAAATTCAGATTTTTTTGAATCTTTGTTAACTGAAATGACTGATTTTAAAACTTGGGTTATTGATACTGATTTAACTTCAGAAGCCATATCTTTTATAGCTACCAATAAACCCAAAACAACAAAACTTTTTGGAGTGATAGCCGCCCCTCCATTAGCCGAACGCGTTGCTCCGGTTTTGCCTTGCTTTGATGGATTGTTTATGAATAAAGAAGAGGCTGGTTGTTTAATTAACGAGCAGATTGAAACTCATGAACAGGTCCTAAGGGCCTCTGATATTTTACGTAAAGAAGGAGTTTTAAATGTCTTTATAACCCTAGATAAAGATGGAGTTTGCGTGAATACACCCGATTACAGAGGGGTTATTTCTGCTTTGCCTGCAAAAGTTAATGATACTAAAGGGGCAGGGGATGCCTTTGCTTCTGTTGTTATTGAAGAGCTTATAAGTGAAAACAATAAATTAATTCAAGAGATAGTTCATGTAGGCCTAATAGCATCAAGCCTTGCTGTTGAGATAACTGGGAAAAGTTATGGTATGATATCGGAAAACGCGCTTAAAGAAAGAATGAAAGCTTATGAATAAACAATTTTCAGCTTTTTTAAAATTTGGTACTCAAGCTCAAAGAGCGATTCAAAATAATGTTCCTATTGTTGCATTGGAATCGACAGTGATTTCTCATGGGCTTCCCTATCCTGATAATCTAGAAGTTACCAAGAAAATGATGTCAGCAATCACTGAGGCAGGGGCTGTGCCAGCTGTGATTGGCCTTATGGATGGTTTTATTCATATTGGCTTAAATGAAGATGAGTTAGAATTATTTTCAACGCGTAAAGATATTCTAAAAATCAGCAGGTCAGATATTGCGTATTGTCTTTCAGAAAAGAAGCTAGGGGCCACAACTGTATCGGCGACAATGCTTTGTGCTTTTTATGCAGGGATTCGTGTTTTTTCAACTGGAGGACTTGGCGGTGTTCACAGGGGCGCAGAAGAAACCTTTGATATTTCAGCTGATTTGACGGAGCTATCAAAAACGCCTGTTTTAGTGGTATGCAGCGGGGCTAAATCAATTTTGGATGTGCCTAAAACCCTTGAGTACCTTGAAACTCAAGGTGTGCCTATTATTGGTTACCAGACAAATTATTTTCCCTTGTTTTTTACAAAAGAGAGTGAATACCCTTTAACGGGGTGTCTTAGAAGTCCAGAGGAAATAGCATCATTTGCAGATATCAATTGGAAATTGGGCCTAGCGGGTATGGTTGTGGCTAACCCGGTCCCTGCGGTAGATTCACTTGAGGGAGATGTTGTTGAAGAATGGATTCAAATAGCAACCATGGATGCTGATGAACGAGGAATCAAAGGTAAGGCTGTAACGCCGTTTATTCTGGCAAGAGTGGCTGAGTTATCGGCTGGCAAAACGATGCAAACTAACAAATCTTTGTTGGTAAATAACGCGATCTTGGCAGGAAAGGTAGCTGTATCTTTAAAGGTGCTGAATAGCAATACATTAAATATGTGAAAATTATTTATATTTTCCTCTTGCCTGTTCAAAAGAACTATCTTTATTATAAAAAAATAAAATTTTTAAAAATTAATAAAGAAAGTATCGAATATGAAGCTTTTTAGAAATGGTCTTGCGTTTGGTCACATTATTGAATGTTTTGATA
>JAIEMR010000140.1 GCA_019751935.1 Alphaproteobacteria bacterium | reverse complement strand
CTTCAAAGGAAATGAAACGTTTACGGTGGCCCTGTCCTTGGTTATGCCAATATTGATAACTGATTTTTAAAGCAACCTCGACGGCAGTGGAGCCGTTATCAGAAAAGAAAACACGCGAAAGGGGAGAAGGGAGAAGATCGGCAAGCCGAGAGGCTAATTGGGTTGCCGGCTTATGCGTAAGATCAGCAAAAATAACTTGCTCTAAAGTTTGAGCCTGATCAAAAATGGCTTTGGCTATTTTGGGATGGGCGTGACCATGAAGGTTAACCCACCAACTGGAGACCATATCCAGATATTCCTTACCATTTTCTCCATACAGAACACTGCCCTTGGCGCTTAAAATAGGCGTGACGGTGATATCTGTTTGTGCCTGACGAAGAGGATGCCAAACATGATTTGCATCATTAACAAGAATAGAATTCATACAAAAAGCTCATGTAGAGAAGGGGGAAAGGGGAGCTGAGATAGCGTTTTCGTTGTTAGCGGTGTGAGAGGTTCAATTTCAGCAAGAACTTTTATCCTGCCAAAATGTTCGATGGCCTCTTTATTATCAGAATTTTTTGGGCCGTTCATGATGACACCTAAAACTGGAAGGGAGCGAGAACGCAGCGCCTCTAACGTTAAACATGTGTGATTGATCGTTCCTAGAGTGCTTCGGGCCACAACTATTGTGGGGGCTTTTAACTGTGCAATTAAATCAAGTATGGTGTGCTTGTTATTCAAAGGGGCCATAACACCGCCTGCACCTTCTATGATCAAAGGTTTATCAGTTAGAGGAGGAGTAATTTTGTTAAGATCGATCTGAACTCCTTCAAGAGAAGCTGCTAAGTGCGGAGATAAAGGAGCTTTCAAAGAATAGGCCTCTGGAAAAATTTCAGCTCCAGAAAGGTCAGAGGCAACTGCGGAATCACAACCTTCTATAGTCCCGCTTTGAACGGGTTTCCAATAAGACGCTTTTAGGTTATAACAAAGCCAGGCAGAGATAATTGTTTTTCCAACATTTGTATCTGTGCCTGTTACAAAAATCCTCATTTATTATTTTTCTAAAATGCAGTAAGCAACCTGATAGGTTACAGAAAAGCCACTATTCAGATAACTGAGCAAGGGCCTGATGTTAACAGGGCTGTGATCAGCTCTAGGAGTTTGGGCGCCTGTTCCTTTTAGTTGTTTGATAAACAAAAGCATGTTTTGAAAATATTCGACTTCATTTTGGATTTGAAACTGAAAACCCTTTGGTTTTAAATTTTGGCATAATTTGTATAATGCATCAGCGGGGATTAAAGGCTTGAAACCTGCCTTGTAATTGAATTGCTTGTAGGTATCATGAAGTTCTTGGAAGGTTCCTTCAACGGGGACTGTAAAGGCCAGAACATTGGTTTTTTGCCATAATTTACGCACAGAAGTTTCAAAATCTTCAAACCATTGAAATGCCATACTTGAACAAACCAAGTCAGTATTGGTTTCTAGTGCAGGATTTTCACCATCCATTACAAAAGAATTAATTTCTGGAATGTTTTCAAATTTTTCTTGGCAAGATTTTACCATCAACGGAGCAAAATCAGTTGCGTAGTAGGGAACATCCTTAAAATGAGAAGCAAGCGGCTGCGTTAAAAAACCAGTACCACAGCCAATTTCAAGAATGGACTGAGGCGTAATTTTCCGCTCCTTTAAATCAGTGGCAAGGTTTGTTGCAATACGTTTTTGGATATGAGCATAACGATCATACGTCAATGCCGCCTTGTCGAAAGCATTGATGACATTTTGTTTAGAAATTAAGGTCATTAGTGATCCAATTTTTTATTTTTTTAGCGCACCAATCTGCATGGGTATAGCCCATTCCATGACCGCCTTTTTCAAGGGCTATGCTTGATTCAAAAGTTTCCTTTGTTAGCGCGAAAGGCACAATTTGGTCATCTTTTGCGGCAAGAGAAAGAACAGGTGCATTGAATGCACGAAGTTCAGACGTGAAATCCATCTTTTTCATAAACTCAAGATCATCAAGGAGTTGCCTTTTATTAAAACGAATGAAAGGATCCGTCAAGGGGTTTTCCATATACCCTTCGTTTTTCAAAATATCTGTTCGCCCTACATCAGACCTTCGGTGCTCATGTATTTCATAAGCAGATTTTTTATAAAAGTCTTCTAGAACTGCCTTTGGGTCGATTTCAAATTTGGCAATCATTCTGTCCATAATCCGAAGCGCTGTGCCCGTTTGAGTGGGGTTATGCGCACAAAAGCGCACAAATCCTGAAATACTAACAAGCCCTTGAAGTGGCAGGGAAAGCAGGCGAGAAAAACCCAAAGAATGCCCGATTCCAATCCAAACCCCTTTGCTTAGGTCTGGTTGATGTTGATTATCTTCTAAGATATCTGGATTGCCACGTCGCTGTGCTCCTCGCAATGACGAATTAGATTGCGTCATCAGGGGTGTAGCGTGGCGATCCAGTAAATAACTATTAGTATCTTTTTTGGAAATATCTTGTAAATAAACATGCCGATAATCTTTTAAGCATGCAGCCAAGGGCTTAAAAAATTCTGGGCCAAAGCTCCAGCCAGGTGAAAAAACGAAGCCTAAAGACATGCTTTCAACTCATTTATAAAAGTATCGATATGGCTGAGGTTATGATTGTTACTAATATTCATTCTAAGTCTTGCGGTTTTGGGGGGGACGGTTGGCGGTCTGATTGCGGATATAAAAATTCCTTTTTCTTTTAATCGCTTTTGTATGGATAGGACTTTATCTTCATCTCCAATAATTATAGGGATAATCTGCGAGGTGGAATTTCCTGTTTTAAGATGAAGCTCTTTGAGACATTTCCTTAAATAATCCGCTGTTTTAAAGATCTTTATGCGTTCAGCTGTTAGTGTGGGGATCAGATCCCATGCGGCTTCACAGGCACCTATAATCAGGGGTGAGGGAGCTGTTGAATAGATAAACCCTTTGCATTTATTAATCAGGTATTCTTTTAAGGGCTGCGCGCAGGCAACATATCCCCCTGAAGAGCCTAAGGCTTTGCTAAAACTGCCCATACTAAGATGGATGCCATCATGAAAATCAGTCGATAAACCGTAACCATTTTTGCCAAATAATCCAGTTGCGTGAGCTTCGTCCACATACAGAAAGGCATCATGGGTTTTTGACAATTCTGTTATGAGGTTTAAATCAACGACATCACCGTCCATACCAAAAACGGTCTCAGTGATAATGAACTTAGGCACATCTAGATGCGCGTAACTCTCTAAAAGAGATTTCAGATGATCCATATCCAGGTGGCGATATCGAAGGATTTGAGCGCCTGCCAAAAGGCAGCCCTGGTAAAGACTGGCATGATTGGCGCGATCAAAAAAGACCAGGGGTTTAGCGCCCAAAGTTTTTTTATCCAAAAGGGCCTCTAGTACAGAAACATTAGCCTGAAATCCAGAGTTAAACAAAAGCGCTGCTTGGGTGCCTTTATCCCTCGCGATCTTTTTTTCTAAGTTTAAATAAATCGATTGTTCTGTTTGCAAAAGCCTGGATGATTTTCCGCCCACCCCAAATTTTGCTCCATAATCTTGGGCATTTTGAATAACTTTTGGATGAGTGCTTAAGCTCAAGTAATTATTGGAGGTGAAATCCAATATGGATTCATTCTTAAGATTATTATTTAATTCTCTATAAAGAGATAAATCTTTTAACGTCGAGCAAACCTTGCTATAACTGGCGAGAATTTTCATCGGCTTTTTCAGTAAAGCTATTTAGTGGATTTAAGTAGACTATGCAAGATTGTTTGGCAACTAAAAAAGAATCAAACCCTTTAGAAAATGATGTGCGCAATGATTGGACCCTTGAGGAAATAGGCGCACTATTTGCCCTGCCTTTTAATGATTTATTGTTCAAAGCGCATACGCTTTATAGAAAATACTTTAATCCAAATGAAATCCAAGCGAGCACGATTTTAAACGTTAAGACTGGCAGTTGCCCAGAGAACTGTTCTTATTGCGGGCAGTCAGCACATTTTAATACAGGGCTTAAAAAGGAACCTCTTTGGGAGGTTGACGCTGTGTTAGAAAAAGCCCGTTATGCAAAGGAAACAGGCGCGAGTCGCTTCTGCATTGGGGCGGCATGGCGTGGGCCTACCGATAAGGACTTAGATAAAGTTGTTGAAATGGTTAAGGGCGTAAAAGAGATTGGCCTTGAGGCTTGTGTAACTTTGGGCTTATTAAAGGGTCATCAAGCACAAAAATTAAAAGAGGCTGGCCTCGATTTTTATAACCACAACATCGATACGTCTCCTGGATTTTATTCAAAAATTATCACCACACGCAATTTCGATGACCGTATGGAGACAATAGAACACGTAAGAGACGCCGGTCTTAAGGTTTGTTGTGGTGGAATTATAGGCCTTGGTGAGGAAGAAGATGACAGAGCGAATATGCTGCTTGTCTTGGCAAATATGTCTTCTCACCCTGAAAGTGTGCCTATCAACAGGCTTGTTCCCATTGAGGGAACACCTCTAGAGCATGACAAAGATTCCTTGCACCCCATTGATTTTGTAAAAACAATCGCCGTTGCGCGTATTTTGATGCCAAAGTCCCGGGTTAGATTAACGGGTGGCAGGCACATGTTCAGCGATGAAATGCAAGCGTTATGCTTCTTTGCGGGTGCAAATTCTATCCATTACGGTGAAAAGCTACTTATTACGCCCGGTATTACTCCGGAAAAGGACAATGCGCTTTTAGCCCGCCTTGGAATAGTGACTATGTGATTGGGTTTTCTCATAAAAACCAATAAGCTGAGCTGTTCCTAAAATATGGCCTTCCATAGCTTTAAGAAGTGCATCTTTGCTAGCCCCTTCAGGTAAAGTAAGCTCACAATCAAGGGCATACAGCGTAAAGATATAACGGTGTTTTCCGCTTGGTGGACAAGGCCCGCCGTATTTTACATTTCCGCGTTTCCCGCCTTCTATATTATGCTCTTCCCAGCTATTCATGCCTTGTTTTTCGCCTTGAGCAAAATATTCAATATTTTCTTGAAATTCAGTCACACCAGCGGGAATATTAAAAATAATCCAATGAATCCAAGTCCCCCTTGGAGCATCAGGATCGTCCATTATTAAAGCATAAGATTTCGTGCCAACTGGCGGGTTTGTCCATTTTAAAGCGGGTTGATGCTCGCCCCCTTCGCAGGTGTATTTGGCTGGGATATCGCTTTGATGGGAAAAAGCGGGACTTGATAGGGCAAAAGGTGTGTTGTCAGTCATGGCAAAGGTGACTCCTTTCATTAGGAAGAAGGACGCTAAACCTATAAATAAGAATCTTTTTTTCATAACATATATCCACGACTTATCGATAGAAAATATTCCCATAAAACCAACATCATTTCATCAACATATTTACATCAAATTTTAATTAAGTTTAAAATAATTTTTATGCGCATTGGCGCCTCAATGTCTGATTTAATTAGTTTTTAGCGAAGGGAATAGAAATTTTATGAAATCTTTGTTGTTAGTTATAGTTTTAGTATGGGCGCAATGTGGAAATGCGGCAAGTCCATATACGCTTAATGAGCTACGTATGTCCCCTAAAGAAGGGGGGGCTTCTCATTTATTATTTGTAAGAGAACATAGGGGTGAAGATGATACTATAGCGATAAGAATGCATAATAATAATATTGATTCTAAAAGGTATGAGGGCCCCTTTATACCAGTAGTTGATGCTGATGAGGATGTATTTGGAATGGTAACCGGTGAAGCCTTCGTAACTGTAGATGGGACGCGACGTGCTCTTGTTAGTTTTTCAACGCATAAACCGACCTTGCGAGGAAGTAAATTTGAATTTAATTCTGCTGTTTTTTGTGGAGTGCAATCTATTATTTTTGAAGCTCCAGAAGAAAGTACTTCTATGTTAAGAAAAGTTTCACTGCATAGAAGTTCTAAAGGAAAAATAGCTTTAGATGGAGTATTGGATTTCACCAAGATTTTTGAATGTATGCAAAACCTAGGGGATGGAGGTTTGGCCGCTGGTATAGGGCAACCGGCTTTAGCTAGGCATTTTTTAATTTCAGGCGCAGAATCTGCTGGGTTTAGCGTTCAAGTTCCTGTAAGTCGATCTCCCGGGAAAGGAGTAAGCCATTCTGCAGTAACTGCAGCTACAGGCGGGACGCCAAAATCTAAATCAGGAAGAAGAAAAAAATAAACTTTTTAGGGAAAGATGCTTATAAACATCTTTTCCAATTTTTAAATCTTATCATCTATCCAAAAATTACCCTCTCATAAACAACACATTTACATCAAATTTTAATTAAGTTTGAAATTATTTTAGTGATCTATATAGAGGACTGTTTCAAACTTAATAAAAGGTTTGTGAGCTGAATTGATATCTTATGAAATTCATGTGGTTAATTATTGTGTTAGCTTGGGTACAGTATGGCCATGCATCAACCTATTTTTTGAATGATGAGCCTTTAATCTTTGAAAAAAGGAATGAGTCGATTTGCTCAACAACAGTACAAAAAGGTAATGCTATAGCTATCAAAATGCATGGCAACAAAATTGATGTTGGAAATTATCCAGCTATGTTTTTGCCAGATGATACATCGGTAATGGCAGGAGGAATAGCATTAAGCTACCTTCCTAGTTCTAGGCATGTATTCCAGGGTGCTACGAAATATGATTTTAATAGAACTGTTTTTGATTCAATGGAATCAATAATCTTCGAAGCTCCAGATAGTATATCCATGCTAAGGAGAATAGTGATAACAAGGACGAGTAAGGGGCCTATTGGTTTTCGCGGTATAGTGAGTTTTACAGATTTTTTTGAATGTATGAAAGGGCCAAGAGAGGATTTTTTTGAGGAAGAAGGTTTGTCTTTAGACCTAGCTCATTATTTTTTGATTGAAGGAGCCGATAGAATAGAGTTTGTTTTAGATCAAGAGACAGGATGCTCTTCATGAGAAAATAATAATTATTTTTGAGTATTGCCAGCTTGACAAGTTTTTGCGTGCAGGCCTTATATGGCCAGTACAAAATGATAATAAACTCCGCCATCACGAAGCTCCGCAGGAGCTGTGGTGATCCAGAGGCTGTTTCTGGATGGCCACGCAACTTTGTTGCG
>JAIEMR010000136.1 GCA_019751935.1 Alphaproteobacteria bacterium | reverse complement strand
TTTTAGAACAAGAAATAAAATCACAGAATGATAAACAAAAATATCCCAGACAGAGAGTTAGAGAAGCTTATTCAGGCTGCAGAACACGATATGCAGGTAAGGGCATCCTTGATTGAAAACGGAGAGCTCCAAAAGTTTGGGTATCATCCAAAAATGAAAGCAGTCCATGAGGAAAACCTAGTACTCCTCGAGGATTTTATTTCAAAATATGGTTGGCCTATTCCTTCACTTCATGGAAAAAAGGCTTTTGAATCAGCATGGTTTATTTGCATTCATGCAATTGAGCATCCGAAACAAATGATTCAGGGAAGGGATTCTATCAAAGAGCTGCTTGATAAGGGAGAGGCAGTTGGTCATGAATATGCCTGTATATATGATCGCATTGCTTTGTATACGGATGGCCGTCAAAAATATGGCACTCAATTCTGGCCAAGCAGAAAAGGTTGGCATTTAAAAGGTCTTGAAGATGCTGAAAAGGCCGATGAATACCGAGCTCAAATTGGCATGGAATCCTTAAGCCAAAGGTGGAGAGAAATGGAAAGCTATACGGATGAAAACGGTGTTATAGAGGATGAAGAAGCCCGTGACCTGGAATTCGAAAAGTGGCTAGAGCAAGCTGGATGGCGCAAGGCTTTGAATCAAAACTAAGTTTTCAATTTTTTCCCCAAACACACTACTGGAAATCAATTCAATTTAAAACCCATATTTGTTTCTTATGGATAAATTTTCTGATCAAGGCCTATATATACATGTTCAAGATTGGAGATTTGCCGTGATTATAAGAATATTTCTTTTTTTATCCTTTTGTTTAAACGGACTTTGCTGTGCCTTTGATGAGGATTTACAACGGGCAAGAGCCATTGCTGACAGCCGTATTCATTTTTATGAAATAAGAGGGAGCCTTTTAACCGGGACAGATGAGATTTCAATAGGATTCCAACGCGCTATTTGTAACCAAGGAGAAGGTGCTGTTCATCTGGTTCCAAGTCTTTCTGAGCCAGGAGCGGCAGAAGATTTAATGAGCATGATCATGGGGATGGCTGGAAGAAAAAAGGATTCAGTAATGGGACCTTTCTTAAGCAATGCCCAAAGACTGAATCAGGGGTGTTTGGCTGAATGGAGAATGGTGTTAGATAAAATAGTTTCTTTACAAACGAAAGGCACAGAAGAGGTCACGCTTGCTGATTTTGATACTCTTATGACAGATCACTTTTCACGAAGAAATCTTGCAGCAGGGTGTGAAAAAGCCATGAAATCATCTAAGAAAACACGTCAGCCTTCAAGTGTAGTTGTGGATGATATAAGTCAGATTGCAAGCGACCTTAAAGATTTTCAGCAAATTTATAAACTTTTGGAGCCGCACTTGCTTGAGGCTTCTTTAGCTTTTATTATGGGTAAAAAACCAGAACCACTTAAAAAAACAAAAAAGCAGCTTAGAGTAGAGGCAGCAGCAGCTCGAAAAACTGCTGAAATTTTGGAAAAATCTTTAGAAACGACTGATCAAGCAGTTTCTATAGTCGCAGAGTCTACAACACCTGCAGTTGAAGTTATCGAGGAGAAAGAGGCTGTTTCTAAAGCGACTGCTGTGATTGACGATGTAAAAGATGAAGAAGGTGAAGAGGATTTTGATTTTAATCCTACTTATTTTCATTATGAACAACCAAAACTTCCCGTTACCAATAATCCTAAATTAGCAAGAAAGCTCGCAAAGGAAGCAGGAATAGCCGCTAAAGCTTTGGAGGAGGTATCGGCTGTAGGTAAGGGTGAGGGGGATCGCTTACCTTCTTTAACTTTAAAACCATCTCAGAAGTCAATTCTAGAAAGGATTTTAAGTGTTGCTTCCCATCCGCCAAAGTGGAGAAAAGCAATGCCGGCCCTTAATTCAGTTATTCAACAGTGGGGAGGTTCCTATAATGGCTCCCTTAGAAATGGAAGTACTGTTGAGTTTTGGATTGGTAATGTTCGTTTCTTGGTTGATGGTTCACATGGTGGTGACCCCGAAATGATGTATTCCGATCAGATGGTTTTTATGAAAAATGGCCTTGAACGGGCGGGTATTACTTTGGATTTGTTAGGAAGTTTGTGAAGAGGGTGATAATCAAATAGAGATCATTAGCAATTACCTTATTTATAAAAACAACCAAGGTCTTTTTTATATTATTTAATTCTTTGGTTTAAAGGAAAAACATGTTTATAGGCTAAACTTTATGCTTTGGGAATAACAAGCCAACGAAATGTTTCATAGCTAAAACCATCCCCTTTTTTCACTTCTGGTAGCAAAGGACTATCTGAGGATTCTGTGCCAACAGAAAATGATCCTTCTTTTATATCATCTGAAGAAATTTTTAAAATTCCCGCAATTATCGTTTTATTCATGTCCCTCAGGCGCGGTTCAAGCGGAATAAATAAATGTCCTGTTGGTCTGACAGCAGCAAAAGCAGAACGGATTCCTTCTTCCAGCACCACTTGTTTTTTTCTTTTTACCTCTTCCAAAAGAGTTGAATAATGAGCTTCTATTGCTGCTGCCTTATCTGGGAAAGTGTCATACATTTGGTCTTGGTATTTCCAAGCTGGTCCTGTAAAAGCTCTTCTTGCCTCTACCCCATTAATATTCATGATTTCTTCAAATTTTGCACCGCCCAGCGTACTTTCTTCCCCAGTCTCCCCTAAATAGTTTAAAACCCCAAAATCGAAAACGACTGCGTGGAATTTGCCAGAAAAACTTGCAGATAATTCAACATTTGGCCATTTTGTAAGAATAGAATGAGGGGTTTGAGGGGATGTATGATGGGTTGCTATAGGGTCTAAGAAAAACCAGTCGCTAACACTTTTTAGTATTGGTTCGGTTACTTTAGCTGTGTCAATTCCTTGTAAATCCCCCCTTCCAATAATCAGGCCTGGGGTTGCTGACGCTTCTATACTTGCAAAGGTCCCGTGATGTATAGAAATCACATGATCTTTTATGTATTCATCAGCTGGGGCTCCGGATGCTTCAACGGAGCTTGAATATAGATAAAGGAAGCATAAAGTAAGTATAGTTTTTTTAAAAATTTGAGAAATTATTTTAATCATAATTAAATTCTTAGTATAGTAATTAGATCCCTTGAGCAAGATATAGTTTTTTTTATTTTAAAATCAAGTGATAAAGATTTTATTTTTTAAAAAAATCCTTTATAAAGTATCGGATATTAAAAAATAACGAGAAAATAAAATGAATTATTTCAAAATCTGTGCCTTAATAATAGCTTTATTTCAGGCGCAAGTGCTGTGGAGCATGGAAACAGTAGATGGGGCTGTGGTTACTTCTAAAGGAAAACGCCAGGTTGTATCTGGAGATGGTAAAAATGCGGTTGTCGATACTGTTGCGGCTTTGAGCCCTACAGAGGAAACACTCGTTGTGTATACTCCTAGGACAGATGAAAAGAAAAGACGTATGGAGGGTTCATTTGGACAAGTCTATATCACCACTGGAAAAATGGTGGGTAGAGGTTTTTTAACAATAGATATTCCTCTTGCAGAAATGCATTTATCAGAGTTTTCTGTTCTTAAGGAAAGAGTTGCTAGAGGTTTATTAAAGGTAGAGATCCCTCCTGCGCGTGGGCCTTTTATAGAATGTGAAGGTCTTATAAGAAGGCTTATTGAGGGGTATTTAAGAGCCGCAAGTATGTATTATGAAGGTTATAAAGTTACTGAGAACAAAGGTACGGCACTTTATTATTTTAAAAGTGCTGCGAGAAAAGGTAGTTCTAGAGGTTTGTTTCATACTGCGTTGATGCTTGATATGGGGGATGGGGTTCCAACCGACAAAGTTAGGGCTGCTGATCTTTATGCACTCGCAATGCATAAGGGTCATCCCGTTGCGCTTTATAACCTTGCAATGATGCTTGTGAATAGAGAAGTCGGTGAGTCATACCCAGGCGAGGCAATCGGAGCTGCTATATTTTTAGCTCAGAGAGGAATGCCGTTTGCCCAAGAAATTTTGGGAAGAATGGGAATTCCTTGGTGAGGAGCGATTATTAAGGCAATAAAAACTGCACTGCAGGGCTTGCTATCTGGCTTTGAAACCCTCTAAAGTGAGGCTATTGTTTTCCGTGATCAAAGCGATATGAATGCAACTTTTACGTGCAGCAACAACTGTGGGCGGCTATACAGCGCTTAGCCGCATTACTGGCCTTATTCGTGAAATCTTAATGTCCCATGTGTTGGGCGCCAGTCTGGTTGCTGATGCCTTTGTTGTCGCTTTTAAATTTCCAAATTTCTTTCGTCGCTTTTTTGCCGAAGGGGCATTTAATGCAGCCTTTGTCCCGCAGTTTGCTGGACGTTTGGCCAAAGATGGGTTTGAGCCGGCTAAGATTTTAGCTGAACAGGTCTTTTCAGCTATGGCCTGGTTTTTGCTTGTTTTTGTGATTGTGGTTGAAATTTTTGCAGTTGATCTGATGCCTTATCTGGCGCCAGGGTTTATCACGACGCCTGAGCGTTTGACCTTAGCTGTGGAATTCACCCGTATTACTTTCCCCTATATCATGTTTATTTCCCTATCAGCGTTGCTGGCGGGGGTTTTAAATTCAATTGATCGCTTTGCTGCAGCCGCGGCTGCGCCCATTCTTTTAAATGTGATGATGATTGGAGCGCTGCTTGTCTTTCCAGACCTTCATATGGAGCCAGGCTTTGCCTTATCAGCATCAGTATTTATAGCTGGTGTGGTTCAATTTCTATGGCTTTATTGGGTCTGCACGCGCGCTAAAGTCACCTTAAGGTTAAAGCTCCCTGTTTTAACAGAGGACGTTAAAAAGGTATTAAAGTTGATGATTCCAGGCACCATTGGCGCAGGGGTTATGCAGATTAACCTTTTGGTAGATATGATTTTAGCGTCACTGCTTCCAACGGGGGCCCTTTCTTATTTATATTACGCAGATCGTTTGAATCAATTGCCTTTATCGATTTTTGGCGTTGCGATTGGAACAGCATTATTGCCGCCTCTTTCCCGTTATTGGCGTAAAAACGAGGTTGAAAAGGCACTTGCAACCCAAAGCACAGCGCTTGAGATTGCAATGCAGCTAACTATACCAGCGGCCGTTGGATTGGTTGTATTATCGTATCCGTTGATTAAATTGATTTTCGGGCATGGCCATTTTACGTTACAGGATGTTGCGGCAACAGCGCCAGCGCTTGCAGCATTTGCGCTCGGTCTTCCAGCCTATGTGGCGGGTAAGGTTTTTTCGACAACCTATTTCGCGCGAGAAGATACAACCACACCAGTTAAAGTTGCCATTATTTGCGTTATCAGTAATTTTGTTATGAATCTGATTTTTATGAAATGGTTTTTACACGTCGGTATGGCATTGGCAACATCGCTTGCTGCCTGGATTAACGTTGTGATTTTGGGGGTATTGCTGAAAAGAGAGGGGCTCTTTACGTTTTCAAGGCAGCTGTTATTTATGACCCTTAAGATCATTGTTTTATCAGCCGCAATGGCAGGGGTGTTGATTTATGGGCAAGAAGCTTTCCCTAATAATGGAGCTTCCCTTTTTGGCGAGATAGGGATTACGTTAGGCTATGTTTTTCTTGGCATTATTGTTTATATAATTGGCGGCTATTTTATTGGTGTGAAGCCTTGGGCAAGGTTTAAAGATAGGGCGGGGGTGTAGAGAGCTTCGGTTATACTGACGCTTTTCTTAGATTCTTTTAACCGTTTTTTTTGTGGCTTGATCTCGTCTGAGTATCACATGGACACTGTGATCAAGTCACAGGGAAACTGTGCTTTTTTACTAAAAAACAAGTTTTCCTATGGCAAGCGAAGCGCGACCATAGGATCCATCTGCGGCTTAATTCGTTTTTAATCCTGGGCTCTCTCGTAATTAACTAAAAATGTGTAATATTTACAGATTAAGTTGAGCTAACAACAGGAAACCAAGTGTAAACTCGCACATTGTGCTAAAAAGTTGGAAAATTATCCGGGAAGAGTACCTCAATTTCCAATTTTTCATCTTTACGCTTCGCTCTACATTCTGCGTTACGGTGTGATGGTGGATTAAGGAGTTTTTTTACGGCTCTCTCAAATTCTAATTTATCTTCTGTGCGGGCCTTATCTGTCAGAAGGACCTCAATTTCATTTATTGAAGACGCTTTGTTTTTTCCCAAAAGATTTATTTCGTCGCTTCGAGGAATAAGGATGTTTATATCTCGATTGGTTGTTTTAAAAATGTAATGATAGGCAACTCCTCCCTTCTCTAAGTTAATTAGTCTAACAGTTTCAAGAATGATATCCATTAAAATTCCTTTCATAAGTTAAAAAATTAAAATTAGCAGCACTCTAGTTTGTTGAGTGCTAAATATTTTTAACAAATAGTTACGCTTTTTGTCAAGATAAGCAAATAATATTTCAGTTTATGAAGATTTTATTTGATACAGATCGTCATTTCGAAAGTATTTTGGGGTAACAAGCCTTTTATAAAAGTTGCTCTATTGAGAATTTCCCCTAAACCTTCCGTTCTTCTTTCAGTGCAGAGGTCTCGGTCAGATTGAACCAAATGCCGATGGACAAAAGGACGGTGGTGGCAATGACGGTGTAAACCGGCACAAAGCTATCGTTAAAGAAATAGCTGGACAGGAACATAAACACTCCAGCAACACTACCGATGGTAAATTCGATTGTGGCGGAACTGGTGCCCAAATAATCATGACAGGACGCTAATGCCAAGCTATTGCAGCTGGTGATAATGGGCCCTGAAACCAGACAGCTAATGATCATTGTCCCAACAATGCTAACGGGGTTGAATGGCAAAAGGCCTGCCAGCACAGCGCAGACTAAAATCCCATAAACCACATAAATCAACATGCTGGTATTAAGAATGCTTTGGACAGTTGTGTGTTTTACAAACCATCTGTAAAAAACAAGGCCCAGAAAGTATACAAAAACGAGTAATCCCTGATTGAGCGAGAAAAGCGTCGGGCTAAAGTTAAATCCGTTAATAAAAATAAAGGAAGCATGAGTGATAAAAACCATATAGGACGCATTAACCATGGCAAACAATAGAACGTACTGCATAAACAAACGGTTGGTTAAAATCGAAGATAACGCATGGTAAGATTGCCTCCATTCAAAGGGTTTTGGAGTTTGAAGGGTTTCTGGCATGCATTTTAACAAAATTCCC
>JAIEMR010000125.1 GCA_019751935.1 Alphaproteobacteria bacterium | reverse complement strand
GGGTGGGTTTGCTCCTTTGGGTATTTATGGAGGGGCCGCTATTGGGTACTACCTGATTCACAAAGCCAGACCGGAATGGTTTCCTTTATAGAGAAAGAGAAAAGAAACTTATGAGCATTCAACAGCATGTCATTCTAAATCATGTGGACACACCGATTCGGTTCTTATTCTGGACAAAAGAAGAAGCTCTCCTGATTTTAGCTCCCTTTATGCTCGGAAGCACACTGGATTTTGTTCTTTTAGGGTTAATTGTAAGTCTTACCAACTTTTATCTCATTCGTCTTTATAAACGGTATTTTGGTAAAGGACAGTTGCAAGCGGTTCGGTATTGGTTTTTTCCGCAAAGTTCCAATCGTGTTTCAAGTTTTCCGCCTTCTTATATTCGAGAATTTATAGGATGAAGGGGCTAGAGAGATGAAATTCCAACTGCAAACAAAACGATTAGGTCAGGCTCAGTTTCAGAGAAACTTTCTCTCAGGCTTAAGCTGCATACTTCTGGGGACTTGTTTTGTGCTCTCTGCTTCCTTGTTTTTTAAAAAAGAACGCATCATTATCTGTCCGCCTGAACTTAAAAATAGTTACTGGGTTGAAGGCAATCAGTTTTCTCCGTCCTATATTGAAGAAATGAGTCTTTTCTTTGCTCATCTTTTACTGGATGTTACAGAGTCCAGTATTGGTTGGCAGGGATCTGTGATTCTGCGGTATGTTATTCCCGAAAGTTATGGGACTCTTAAAGCCAAAATCCTGGATGATGAAAAGCGTCTTAAAAAAGAACAGCTAAGTCTACATTTTAAAGCCACAACTTTTAAGCTAGATGCAAACCAATTGTTGGCTGAAATTACGGGAGATTTGATCAGCTATGTCGGCTCTAAAAAAATATCTCAGGTGAGAGAAACCTACCAGCTGAAACTGCAAAACCGTTCTGGTCGCTTGTTGATTGAATCTTTTTCTTTATTGAAAACGGAGAAGCCTCATGAGACTGCATAAACATAAAGTTCTTTCTTATTTTCAATGGATAGGGGCAGTTTTAGCATTCTCTCTAGGGTCTTCTCAGGCAAGCCAGGTTTTAACTCTGTCTGAAAATAAAAGACTGGAAATTATCATATCAGCTGATTCTATGAATCGGATCGCTATTACCAACGATCGCATTGCTCAAGTCTTTGGCGATGAAGGGACTTTTGTCAGTCAAGCCGATGAGCATACAGGGCAGCTTTTTATTAAACCCAGTTCGGAAAATGGTACCAAGCCTCTCTCCATTACGGTTATTACCGAAAATGGTGTGACTCAAGATCTGATTCTCAAACCAACAGCAACAAGGGCAACTACAACTGTTTTCAACACGAGTGTTCTTAACTCGAGAGTTTTCAACACAAGTGTTGTCAAAAACACTGCAAGGCAAGGTGTCTTTAAAGACACCATAAACTCAAGCATTGAGTCTCTTCAAACAACGCTGCCTTTTCAAGAGCAGCTTTTATTGATTATGAGACAGCTTGTGGGAGGGCAATTGGTGGAAAAAGAAGAAACAGAGAATTATAACCGTCCTACTCCCGAAGGTTACAAGCTTGAATATAGTAAATCTTATCAAGCGGACCTTTTCAGTGCCCAGGTGTTCTCTATTCAAAACACCACCTCAACGGCTATTGAACTCTTAGAAAAAACCTTCTATTGCGTTGGTGATTTCGCTTTAAGTTTTGAAAAGAGGATTCTTCTACCAGGAGAGAAAACTCAACTCTTTGTGGTGAGAAGTCTATGAAGACAATGATTGATCTTTTCAAACGCCGCCAACAAGTTTTACTTCTGAGCGTTATCGGCGTTCTGGTGGTTATTATTATCACTTTGGTATGGGTTATAAAAGGAGACTCAAGAAAACCCCACTCAGAAGCAAAGCTTGATCATAAAACTTCTTTGACAACGGGGATGGGTCGTGTGAATTCTCAAGAAGTTTGGGTGCACAAATTTACCAATGAAGCGGATCTGACGAAGAAACGCCTAGAAGCTGTAGAACAGGCTCTTGATAAGCTTTTAAAAATGAATGGCCAAGTACAAGTATCACTTCATAAAACTAAAGATTCTGTAAAGAACGAATTTAATGAAACTCAACAACCCTTTCCAACAGAGGCTGAAACTTTAAGATCAGAGCTGCATCAAGTGAAGAAAGAGGAAAGAAGCTCTTCTCAAGTTACCTTTTATCAAAAAGATCAGGTTTTTCCTCAACCTCCCCTTACTGAATCTTCTGATGGATTGGTTGTTGGCAAAAAGGGAGACAGTGTTGCTTCTCACCCTCACTTTCAATCAAAAGCGGTGCAGAAGGTGAGTATTCGACTTCATAACTCAAAAGCCAATACTCTTCTTAAAACCACCGATAACACGATTCCAGCCGGTGCTTTTGCGAAAGCCATTCTTTTAGGAGGTGTGGATGCGAGTACTTCGATTCACTCCTCAAGTGATCCAAGACCTGTGCTGTTAAGAGTTACCGATCCAGGAACCCTTCCTCGCAAGTTTAAATCAGACCTTAAAGGCTGTCATGTCTTGGCGGCGAGTTATGGCGATATCTCGAGTGAACGGGTGTTTATGCGCCTTGAAAAACTCACGTGTATAGAGAGAAAAACAGGGGAAGTGGTTGAAATGAATGTTCAAGGCTATGTGGCAGGAGAAGATGGTAGAGCGGGTCTGAGGGGGTCTGTGGTTGATAGAGCTGGCGAGAGTATGAGAAATGCTTTGGTTGGTGGATTTTTTAGTGGCATGGGGAGTTTTTTAAGCCAAGCCCATAATCCTGTGACCTTTTCTCCGATGAATGGTCTGGCGCAAACCAATCCATTAACTAATGAATCAATTTTGAAACACGGCGCTGCCAAAGGTACCAGTAACGCTCTTGAAAAATACGCCGATTTTTATATAAAGCGTGCTGAACAATTGCAACCGGTAATACAAGTTGCTGCTGGAAGGCCGGTTGATATTGTTTTTAGCCAAGGTCTTGCTTTTGGAGACAGTGCCATTCGTCATGCCGTTGGCAAAATTAATGATCAAAAACGCCACCAGCAAATTCAAACTGTAGAAGAAAACCCTACATCTGTTCAGGCTTGGATCCCGTCTGAAACAATCTCACCTCAAAATCCTTCTCAAGGAGGCTCTTAATGAAATCATTTGCAATGAAACCACTTGTAATAGAACAAATTGGTAATCAATCAGGAAACAAATTATCTGCTAATAAACCTTTTCTTCCCTTTTTATTAGTCTTAACTCTGCTTTCAGGGTGCTCTACCAGTTCTGAAGTGTTTGAGTGTGAAGCCGGTAAAGGCATTGGCTGTAAATCCATTAGTGAGGTGAATAAGATGGTTGACACTGGGAAATTAGCAAATAACGAAGAGTCAGATTCTCTCAAGGCTGTTGCTCCCGTTTTTGCCCAAAACACTTTGAGCTTTAGAGCTAATCCAGTTGAAGATAATCAGATTGTCTTATCAGATCAAACAACGGTGAGGCGGGCACAAGAAGCTCCTTTACGAGTTTGGATAGCCCCTTTTCAAGATGAACAAGGAAATTTACATGAAGGGAGTGTGGTTCACACGGTGATTCGTCCTGGGTATTGGCAATTAACACCGACTAGTGAGGGGATTAACCATGCTGAGTGATTTCGGAAAAAAGATCCTCTCTTTCTTTGGTGATGCAGAACAAAGTTCTGGAGAGAGTTCCTATTACAATGAAGCCTTAAAAGGATTGTCTCAGTTTTATACCCTGTCAGCATTTTTACCATATGAAAGCTATGATGAAACAACACAGCTCTTTTTTAATCAAGATAGTCTTGGTTTTGTTATAGAAACGCTTCCTTTGGTGGGGGCTTCGGAAGAAATGCAAAAGGAGGTCAGTGGACTGTTTCAACATGTGCTTCCTGAAGAAAGCAGTCTGCAAATCATTTTGTGGGCCGATCCTCATATTGGAGAGTTTTGTGATACTTGGCAAAGTGCCCGACAGGGGCGAAATTCTGTCATTGAAAACCTAGCTTGTAAACGATCTTCCTTTTTAAAACAGCAAGCTTTTTACTCCAAACAAAGCCCTTATAATTTACGGACTTTTCGGTGTTTCTTAAGTTATACGCAAGCGAGTAAGGGTAAGAGCTTTAATTCTGTTATTCTGGCTGAGGTTAACAGAATCAAAAGCCAAATTCAAACCACTTTGGAAATGCTAGGGCTTCCAGTTTGTATCTGGAAACCAGAGCATTTATTACAAACCCTAAATGGGTTGTTTAATTTAGATCCTTCTAGAGTCAGTTTAGAAAAGATGCGTTGGAATAAGCTCCAAAACTTAAATGAACAAATCACAAGTTCCACCACCCATCTAATGGTAAGAAGCGATGGTTTATCTCTGAATGCGCATCAAGTGCAAGTCAGAGCCTATCAAGTGCGTCACTATCCAGACGTTTGGTCCTTGCATGCCATGGGTCAATTGATTGGGGATGAAGATCGTGATTTTGCTCAAATTCCTTGTCCTTTTCTGATTCACTATGGCATTCACACTCCAAAACAAGACAAACCCAAAACCAAAGTTTTAGCCAAATCAACTTATGTGGAAAGACAAGCTTATTCTCCTATAGGCAAATACCTCCCTTCTATTCAAAGAGAGGCCGATGAACTGGGGTTTATTAGAACGCAATTGGGAAAGGGGGAAAGGATTGTTCAAACTCAGTTTAATGTCATCCTCTTTGCCCATGAGAATCTTTTACCAACAGCAGAGCAAATTCTTTTTAATTTATATCAAAGTAAAGAATGGCGGTTAGAACCCACAACATTTTTGCATCTTCCCACCTTTTTAAGCTGTCTACCCATGATGTGGGGAGAAAAGGGTATTAAAAGCTTACTGAAGCTAGGACGTCTTAAAACAACCCTCTCAACAGAATCAGCGAATTTACTCCCCCTTCAAGGGGAATGGCAGGGAACAAAAAGTCCTGGCATGATCTTGAGTGGTAGAAAAGGGCAGATCTTTACCTTCTGTCCTTTTGATAACAATGCTGGAAACTATAATGTTTCTGTGGTGGGACGATCGGGTTCGGGCAAATCTGTTTTTATGCAAGAGCTAATGACTTCAACGTTAGGTCTTGGCGGCAAAGTGTTTGTCATGGATGTGGGGCGTAGTTTTGAAAAAACCTGCTCTCTGCTAGAGGGCCAATTTATTGAGTTTAAACCCAAAACTTCGCTTTGTTTAAATCCCTTTTCAACAATATCTCCGCATGATGAAGAAGCCGCTCAAGATGCACTAGCAATGCTTAAATCAGTCATTATGCTGATGGCAGCTCCTACCCAAGGGGTTGATGATGTCGGCGCTGCTTTAATTGAACAAGCCATGCGGGAAACTTGGAAAATGTACGGGCAGCAATGCACCATTACTCATATAGCCGATTGGTTATTAGGCCACTCCCATAAAAAAGCGCACGACTTAGGAACGATGCTCTCTCCTTATAGCCAAAATGGAGTTTATGGGAGGTTTTTTAATGGTCCAGCGACGGTGAATTTAGATAACTCTTTGGTTGTGGTGGAATTAGAAGAACTGAAAGAGCGTCAAGATCTCCAAGCGGTTGTTGTGCAAATGATGATTATCAATATAACGAACCGTATGTTTTTAGGAGACCGTAAAACACCCTTTCATATTGTCTTTGATGAAGCTTGGGATATGCTCCGCTCGAATCAAAGTGGGGTTTTTATCGAAACCTTAGCCAGACGTCTTCGGAAATATTATGGCTCTTTAATCGTTGGTACGCAAAGCATTAATGATTTCTTTGTAAACCCTGCTGCACAAGCCGCCTTTGATAACTCCGATTGGATGTGCCTTCTCTCTCAAAAGAAAGAATCCATTGAACAGCTTAAAAAAAGTGGGAGGATTGCCTTGACACCCCTTATGGAAGCCCAACTCAGTTCTGTTAAAACCAAGCATGGGTCTTATGCAGAAATTATGATTTATAGCTCCAATGGCTATGCTGTTGGAAGACTCATCTTAGATCCATACTCAGGTCTTCTTTACTCTACCAAAGCTGAAGAATATGCCGCTGTTCAAGCATTACGCGCCCAAGGCTTAAGTGTTTCCGATGCCATTGAACAATTATCAAAAACCAAGAAGAGCGGAAACAGTGAAGAGAGGAACCAAAAAGAGAGGAAATAAGAATGGAGAAAAACTGCATGAAGAAAACGATTATCCAAACCACAACGATTGTATTGATTTTTTTTGAGGTGACAGTTTTAAGCCTCTTTCTTTTTTTAAGACCCAAATACGCCTTTGGTACGGTGGATACAAACGCTTTAATTGCGAAACAATCGCAAATCCTAGCCAAACACTATCCCCACCCACAAGGAAAAGTCAGCAACCATCTCCTGCAACATGGTGCGGATCAGATCAAAGAGAAAGTTGCAACCTTTGCCAAAGAGAATAACCTTGTCCTGATCGCAAAAGGAGCGATTTGGGGTGGCAGTTTGCCAGATTATACAGAAAAAGTTCTTCAACTCTTAAGTACTAATCCCAACTTCTTAGAGCAAGAGTCTTGATGGGGATGAGCAGACCATGATGCAACGCTTCTCTTATCTTTTTGTCTGCACAATAGCTTTCCTGTCCCTGACACAGGCGGAGCTTTTGAGAGATTATGGTGTTGTGGGTACAACTTTTGAAATCCTGGAAGAAGATTTATTAGAGGTTATAGAAAGGAAGCTTAAAATATTTGAGGCAGAGGGAAGCCTTCATGAGCATCAACAGAAAATTATAAAGCAAGCCCAAGAAAGAATTAAAAGTCCCAAACCTGTTGCAGGAATCAAGCACACAAAAGAACCAAGATCGTTCACCTATGATCCCAGTATTATTATTCCTTATGCCTTAAAAGACCATCAAGGAAAAATCTTTCATGTTAAGGGCACAAAGATTAATCCTTTGGATTATCAATCTCTTACTAAATTCTTGCTTTTTATTGATGGGGAGAATCAACCACAGGTTGAGTGGGCAATGTCACAACAACCTGTTGCGCAAATTATTCTAACCAATGGGTCTCCGTTTGAGGTGATGGAAAAGCTAGATCGGTCGGTTTATTTCGATCAAGAAGGAGCTCTCACCAAAAAGCTTGGCATTCAACAAGTACCAGCGAGAGTAACTCAGCAAGACAAACACCTTTTAATTGAGGAAATCAACCTTCACAAGGAAGGA
>JAIEMR010000002.1 GCA_019751935.1 Alphaproteobacteria bacterium | reverse complement strand
TTAGAAAGCTCTTGATACAAATGACTCAGCCTTTGTGCCAAGTCAAGGTCAGTTGGCGGGTCAATCACCCCGCTTGCAACGGGAGTCAGGGAATTGCCTTTTGTTTCAACAATTCCCCATCCTGTGTGACGAAGGCCCGGATCTAATCCAATGATGCGAACCTTTTCCAAATTCTATGCCGCCGAAACTTTTGGTGGCAGCTTGATCTGAATATGCAGTTCTTTTAAGCGATCTGATGGAACGGCTGAAGGAGCTTGCATCAAAAGGTCTTGAGCCTGTTGGTTTAATGGGAAGGCAATAATTTCTCGCAAGTTTGGCTCATCTGCTAATAACATCACGATACGATCAATACCAGGTGCACAACCACCATGAGGTGGAGCGCCATATTTAAAAGCATTCAGTAATCCGCCAAAACGTTCTTCTACTTCTTCTTTTGCATAACCTGCAATGGCAAACGCTTTGTACATAACTTCGGGTAAATGGTTACGAATCGCGCCACTAGAAAGTTCAATTCCATTACAAACGATGTCATATTGATACGCTTTGATGGTCAAGGGGTCTTGAGTTTCAAGAGCCTTTAAGCCGCCTTGTGGCATGGAGAAGGGGTTATGCGAAAAGTCAATTTTCTTAGTGTCTTCATCCAGTTCAAACATTGGAAAATCAACAACCCAGCAGAATTTGAAAGCATTTTGTTCAATCAAATCAAGCTCTTGCCCGATTTTTGTGCGAACTTGACCGGCTAGTTTTGCGGCTTTGTCTTCTTTAT
Source organism: Alphaproteobacteria bacterium (assembly GCA_019751935.1). Classification (GTDB taxonomy): domain Bacteria; phylum Pseudomonadota; class Alphaproteobacteria; order Paracaedibacterales; family CAIULA01; genus CAIULA01. The sequence goes on along the minus strand of JAIEMR010000002.1, from coordinate 6,473 downwards.
CGCAAACAAAGAAAATCGCATCACCATCTTCAAGGTTTGCTTGTTTTTTCAATTGACCTAAACGATCTTTGTCCAAAAACTTTGCAATTGGGCCGCTGGCTTCTTGGTTATCGAATCTGATATAACCAAGGCCTGGCATCCCTTGATCTTGAGCCCAGCTGTTGAGTTTTTCAAAAAAGCTACGCGGTTGAGTTGATGTTTTGGGAGCTGGAATAGCCCTTACTACAGAACCTGCAATTACTGCCTTTGCAAAAATACCAAATTCTGAATCTTTGAACACTTCACTAACATCTGTAATGATCAATGGGTTGCGTAAATCTGGTTTGTCGCAGCCATATTTAAGCATCGCATCATGGTATGTGATGCGGGGATAAGGATAAGGGCTAACGGTGCGGCCGTTTGCAAATTCATTAAAGACACCCGTGATAACAGGCTCAATTGCTGCAAAAACATCATCTTGCGTGACAAAGGACATTTCAAAGTCGAGCTGATAAAATTCTCCAGGGGATCTGTCCGCACGTGCATCTTCATCTCTAAAGCACGGAGCGATTTGAAAATATCTATCGAATCCTGAAACCATCAGCAATTGCTTAAATTGTTGAGGAGCTTGGGGAAGGGCATAAAATTGCCCGGGATGCATGCGGCTTGGAACCAAAAAGTCACGTGCACCTTCAGGCGAAGAAGATGTTAGAATTGGCGTCTGAAATTCTGTAAAGTCCTGTTCAATCATCCGCCTTCGAATGGAGGCAATAATTTTTGAACGCAAAAGGATATTGCTGTGTAATTTTTCACGGCGAAGGTCCAAGAAGCGATAGGTTAAGCGAGTTTCTTCAGGAAATTCAGTGTTGCTATTCACTTGTAAAGGCAGCGTCTCTGCAGCGGACTGCACAATGATCTCAGTTGCAACAACTTCGATGTCACCTGTTGGCATCTTGGAATTAACAGCTTCAGCAGCTCTTTTAACGACTTTTCCGTTAAGGGTAATTACAGTTTCGTTGCGCAGACCTTCGGCAATTTTGAAACAAGCTGAATCTTTATCAATAACGCACTGTGTAAGACCATAGTGATCTCTGAGGTCGATGAAAACAAGATTTCCATGATCTCGTTTGCGGTGAACCCATCCTGAAAGTTTTACAATTTGGTCAATTTCAGAGGAACGGAGTTGACCACAGGTGTGTGTGCGATAGAGAGAAGACGTTAAGGACATTAGAAAACTCGTAAAATTAATAAATTAAAAGAAAAACTATCGTAAAGGAGCCATAAAAGTTGTAATTTTGTCAAGGAAGACTCACAGAAATTTACACATGTATGTTACCAAAAATTATTACGACTCAGCAAGACTTAGAGGAGATTTGTCAGTCTTTTCTGAATAATTCACCTGAATTTATTTGCATTGATACTGAATTTGTCCGTCAAACAACCTATTGGCCGGAATTAGGATTGATTCAAATGGCATCAGCAAAGGATGCTGTGGTTATTGATCCTATACCTAATAATTTATCGCTTTCCCCTTTATTGCCAATTTTAAGGCATCAAGGAATCGTAAAGGTTTTTCATTCTGGCCGCCAAGATATGGAAATTTTCTGGATGAAGTTTAATGAATTACCCTCTCCAATTTTTGACACGCAAATCGCTGCGACCTTTTTGGGACTTGGCGCAGGTATGGGGTATGAACGACTGGTGGATAGTCTGCTTGGCATTAGCGTTGATAAATCGTCTCAGCACACCGATTGGCTAAAACGCCCCTTGTCTAAAGAGCAACTCAAGTATGCATTGAATGATGTTTTGTATATGAGACAGCTTTACCCAGTGTTATTACAGCAATTAATAGAAAAAGGCCGTTTTGAATGGATGCAAGATGAATTAGCTATTTTAACAGCTGATGAGACTTACTCAATTAAAACAGAAGATATTTGGAAGCGTGTAAAACATCAATTTCGCGGGTGGCAGGAACTTTCACTTCTAAAAGATTTATGTGCCTGGCGAGAAGAGCAAGCTAGAAAACAGGGGTTAAATCGCACCAGTTTACTTGAAGATAAAATAATTCTAACCCTTTGTCAGAGCCCTTTATTGCCTAAGTCAGAGTGCGAAGATTTATTTAAAAAAGGCCGTCAATTGGTTTTAAAGAGAAAGCTTTTTGATGAGTTCTTTTTTGTTTATGAAAAGGCTTGCCATTTGACCCAGGATGAAGGTGAAATGGGTCATGCTCGGCACCTAGAAATGAAAGCTGCTTTAAAGAAAATATATCCCAAAACACTTCCTGAGGATATTAAAGCACGCGTCTCTAAGCTCAAAGATATTTTGAACGGGAGGGCAAATGAACTTGGAATCCCATCACACTTGATTGCTGGACGTAGTGATATTGAATCATTTTCAACACTGCCGCTTAGGTCTCATAAGATTTTATCGGGGTGGCGAAAAGAAATTTGGAATGGTCAGCTGGAAATGTTTTTTGATGAGAAGCCCTAACCGAAACTCTTTTTGATTTTTTCCTTTAAAGATTCCAGTAACGATGGATCAGTTACAGCAACCATAATGGTATCATCGCCTGCAATGGTGCCGGCAATTTCTGCAAAGTCATGTTGCTCTAAGCTAAAAGCAACCGCACCTGCATTTCCAGGCAAGGTTTTGATCAATAAAAGATTGGGAGGAGAGCTGATGATCTCAAGAATAGGCGAGGCCCCAGAGGATTTGAGAGGATTTTTTTTATAAAATCCATCCACTTTGGTAATGCCAAGGCGCTTTAGTTGGCGGGAAAGAGTCGATTGAGTAATTTCATGCCCCGCGCGGTGAATGAGGTTTAAAAGCTCAGATTGATCTTTTATTTTATTGGTTTGTATAAGGTTTAAAAGTAAGGTGCTATCCATAAAAAGGCTGAGCAAAAGGTATTGATTTTAAATCCATCATACAGATTTTTTAAACGATTGAAATAGGAATTGGAAATCGTATAAAGTTCATAAAAAAGAATAGGTAAGGATACCCAAAATGGAACCACAGAATATTGGCGGTATTTCCGCAGGACAGCTTAAATCTTTTATGGAAAAGATCGAAAATCTTGAACAAGACAAAGCTGAATTATTAGAAACAATTCGCGATGTATTTGCTGAAGCCAAGGCAGAGGGCTTTGACGTTAAGGTTATGCGCCAATTGCTTAAAATGCGCCGCATGAAAAAAGAGGAACTGGCTGAACAAGAAGAGCTTCTTGATTTATATCGTCAAGCTTTGGGTGAGTAAGTAATATTAATTATCATATATAGCAGAGCTGATATAAAACGAGTATAAGTTTACGTCATTGCGAGGAGCCAAAGGTGCGACGTGGCAATCCAGTAAAAATCATGAAGTTTCAATGCTTTCGTGGATCGCCACGCTAACGCTCGCGATGATGATGGCTATTATCGATGACAAGGAATTAAAAAAGAAAAGAATCAGCAAACAACCCTTCCACCATCTCTTCACTGACTTCTTTTAAACTGGAAGGATTCCATTTGGGGGATTTGTCCTTGTCAATGACTTGTGCCCTGATCCCCTCTATGGGATCTGGGTGTTTCATAAAATTTTGACTTAAAAGAAAGTCTTGCATCAATACGTCCTGCAGAGGCCACCCTCTGTTTTGCTTAAATTTTTTGAAAGTTACCTTTAGGCTGGTGGGGGATTTTGTTAATAGGGTTTCATAGCAATCCTTAGCGAATTGTGATGGGTTCTTTTTTAGCTGCTCAAAAATTTCTTCAACAGATCCTGCATTAAAACACTCAACAATAATATCAAAGAAAGGAAAGTTTGAGGAAAAGTCTAGAGGCTCATGATGTTTTTCAAGGCACCGCTCTACCTCGTTTTTATTGCCGCATTCTTTTAAGTCATTAATTAAACTTTCCCACTTGGCAGAGGGGATATAATGAGAAGCAAGTCCCGTCATTAATCCTTCCGATGGGGAAATCAATGTTCCGGTCAGTGCTAAATATAACGCTAGAGGCCCTGGAAGTTTATTGTAAAAATACCCTGCGCCGACATCAGGGAAAAAACCAATGGTTGTTTCCGGCATTCCAAGGGAAGCATTTTCATTTACCACACGGTAAGTTGTATGCATTGAAAGGCCCATGCCGCCGCCTAAAGTTAGGCCATTAATAAGGGCAATAATTGGTTTAGGGTAATTATAAATGACCGCATTTAGATTATATTCTAATTCGAAAAATCTATGAACATAATCAGCATTATTTTGATTTTGATAAACAGCTTTGATGTCGCCGCCTGCGCAAAATACCTTATCCATTCCTGACTGTAGAATAATAAATTGAATGGATGGATTTTGTTGCCATTTTTTTAAATACATGTGGATGGTTTGGATCATCTCCAGATCCAACGCATTATAAGTTTTTGGCTTATTTAGCGTAAGAATGGCGCTCTTTTTGTGAGTTGACGCTGATATAAAAGGATTGAGCATAAAATGAATATTATATTGTAAAGGCTCCTTAAATGTAGGCGATCAAAAGGTAGCTTTCCAGAGGAATTTTATAAAATAACTTAGTATGCAAGTTTTTACTCGTTTTTTAGTTTTTCTTGTGAAATGTATTCCTATGGGCCCTTGGGGTGAAGCCCAAGGGAACCTGAGTCTGGGGTTGTTTTATTTTCAGCTTCAAGCGGAAATTTTTTCTTTAAACTCAGTAACTAAGACTTCAAGAGCAGACATACCGACTTCTGCTTCCGTTGCGTTCATCAGATAGAGAGTCGCCAAATTTTCCTCTGAAGGTTGTAGGTCGCTGGGCAGTAATGTTGTTAAATCCCTTATGTTTCCTACATAACTCGCTGTACCGGTTCTTACTGGAACATGTAAATTAGTAGGTTTTAACATTTCAGTAACCAGAGGAGACCAAGTTATGCTGCCACTTAGGTTGTGATTGTGGACCACTTGTAAAGTGCTTGCGAGAATTTGTTTAACTCTATCGATCAGCTCATAACTTCTAAAGGCTTCGACATGTGTAACCCCAGATAAGGCAGGGTTGCTTGATATGATTTCTTCTGCGCTAGTCAAAATGCCTTCTGTTCTTTCCCAGTACGCTCTTAAGGGGGCTTGACTTTGTATATACATGCTTACTGTTGTGGGTTTTAAAGGTGAACCAAAAGGAACAGCTAAATACGTATGGTGGCCCAACATTTCTTCAGTCAACTGTGCGTTCTCGTCAGGAAATGCACTATTCTCAGCTTTTTCTGAAAAAGGTACTTTGTTTACAGTAGCTTGCGTGCCTTGTATGCGTTCTACAATTTTTGTGCTATAGTGGTGAGAGTCAGGATAGTCTGTTTTTAATTTTTCCATAACTAGATTAAATTTTATATAATCTCTAATTCTCTTGAGTTCTGCAGGGTCTAAAGAAGATGACGTTGAGAGTGTGACTATAGATTTAGCCATTTTTTCTTTCCCACCATCATCACTCTCCTCAAAACCAGTTGTGGATGTTGATTCGTAGCCGTTTACTGCGTTTTCTTCATCGTCCGAGTCTTCTTTGAGCTTTAATATATTTAATATGCAAAAACTAGACTGACTTCCTGCAACTTCTTGCTTTTGAGGGTCAAATGGTAGGGAAAGTGTAGCATCAAAGTCAATTCCCATAGCTTTTGCAATGTATCTAATTTGTGCTACGTGTGTAGCTGAGTTTCCATCATCTGGAAAACTATAGCTTGAAGCTTGATAAGGTAATCCTTGTTTATTTTCAAAACCTTTTCCTTGGAAAAGGAAAGAGGTTCTTCTGGGGGTAATATATAAATCAACGTTTCTATCGTGAGCGTTGTCAATCATGAAACTGCCCCAGATTAAATTGATCATGACTCTAAGAGATCGTTCTTTCTGTTGTAAAGCTTGAAAAACATCTCTGGGAAAGGCGGTTGTATTGTGTATTCCAGAGCTAAGGCTGCTAGAAGATTGGATAAGAGCGAGCAGTTCATCATGAGCAGTTAAGATCGTATTTAAAGTTGTATGTGTTTTGATTTCAGGATTTTTTTCATCCGTAACTATTTCAAACACTTCTTTGCCAAGAAAATCCCTAGCATTGCTATTTATGCTTAATGCATTTTCTTGCATTTCTCTCGTAGGGAATAAACTTCTAAGCCATGATGATCCCCAACAAACTTCCTCATCATTAACGTCATCGGCTGCCCATAAATTCTGTAGGCTTGTTGTTAATAATAAAGTGGACAATATAACCGTTTTTATAAATTTCATCTTCTCTCCTGGGTTCGAAAGCAATTTTAAAGTAAGCCGTCATCATTAAATATTTTCTCGTTCCTAATATATAATTAGTAAAAAAAATATTTCAATATTGTTATGCAAATATAGTAAAAATTAATTATTTATATTTTTTTATTAAAATTTATATCAAAATCTAGAGATTGGATATTGAAACGATAAATTTTAGTGGAAATTAGGAAAATCAAAGGAAGACATATAAGATTTGGGTTTTTCAAAACCCAAACCTTATAAAATG
>JAIEMR010000105.1 GCA_019751935.1 Alphaproteobacteria bacterium | reverse complement strand
GAGCAGATTAAATCAAGGCCTTTATATATTATCGAAGAATTTCAAGAGGGTAATAAGGAAAGTGCATCACAAAGCCTGAAGTCCTTATCGTCTTCCAAATAGCTTTTCGATATCATCTTTTTGTAATTCAATATAAGTCGGCCTTCCATGATTGCACTGTCCTGAATGAGGGGTGTTTTCCATTTGCCTTAACAACGCGTTCATTTCAGGAATAGACATGGTTTTTCCAGCACGAATGCTACTATGGCACGCCAAAGTCGAGAGAACCTCATGTAGTTTTTCAGTCAGGGAATAGCTGGTACCAAGCTCTTTTAAATCTGCGATCAGATCTTTGATCATGGAAGCAACATCAACCCCAGAAAGAAGCGCTGGAATTTGTCTGATAACCAGCGAGTTCGTACCAAAAACCTCAATACCAATTCCAAGGCGCTCTAATTCTTCTAGATAGGGCGTTAAAAGATGAATATCATTTTCAGTTAAATTGATAATTTCTGGCAAAAGAAGGGTTTGTGAACGTATCTTATTTTCCTGATATTGTTCTTTCATTTTTTCATAAACAAGACGTTCATGAGCTGCATGTTGATCTACAATCACTAAGCTGTCATTTTTTTCGGCAATAATATAGGTTTTATGAAGTTGGGCTTTAGCGAGTCCTAGTGGATATAAATCCTCTTCAGTTTCATCCTGAAAGGATTCATTAACAATACTGGCCGCTTCATCTATAAATGCTCTGGCTTGATAATTGCCGCTTCCGTAAACTGACGAAATTCTCCCTTGCAATGGAATTGACTGTGCCGCTGAAAACGCAGCAGGGTAATTTTTTTTGACAATGCCCGCTTGTGTGCTGCTATCCCTTAAAATTGCAACGGCATCTCTGGCTAAATGAGCTGATGTTTCATGAGTTGTTTCATGCAATGTTTGTTTTAAGGCGCTTATGAAAAGACCTCTTATAACTTGAGCTTCTCTAAACCTGACTTCGGCTTTAGCTGGGTGAACATTGACGTCAACTTCAGAAGGATCAATTTTTAAAAATACGGCAAGGGAGGGATATCTGTTGCTGGGCAGGAAATCTTGATAGGCAACCCTAATAGCAGCACTAAGGGATTTATCTTTTATGGGCCTATCGTTGACAAAAAGATATTGTTCTGTTGATTGACTGGAATTATAGGTTGGAAGGCTTATCCATCCATTTATTTCCATGTGGTCACGAATAGCCGTGACTTGTCTGGAGTTTTCAGAAAATTCCCTCCCAAGAACAGCTTTTAATCTTTCTGGAAAGGTTGCGCAACTGGGGTAATGAAAAACAACCCTACTTCCTTCTTTTAAAGTAAATTCAATTGAAGGATGAGCAAGAGCTAAACGATTCAAATAATCAGTGCTATGCCCAAGTTCGGTTGTTGGTGATTTCAAAAATTTCAAACGGGCAGGGGTTGCATAAAAAAGGTCCCTAATAACAACCCTGGTACCAAATGGATATGAGGCAGGAGTGAGATCACTTTTTACGCCGCCTTCAACGTCAAGCTGAAAGGCCGTTTCTTGACCTTGAGGCTTGCTAATAATGGAAAGGCGGCTCACTGAACCAATGGAAGGTAATGCTTCGCCTCTAAAGCCAAAACTATGAATGTTAAACAAATCTCCTGTGTTTAGCTTTGAAGTTGCATGGCGCTCCACGCACAAAGTTAAATCTTCAGGATTCATTCCATATCCATTATCTATAACCTGAATTAAAGTTCGGCCGCCGTCTCTAAGGCTAACTTCAATTTTGGTAGCTCCTGCGTCAATTGAATTCTCAACGAGTTCCTTAACGGCTGCAGCTGGACGTTCAATAACTTCGCCTGCAGCAATCTGGTTAATAAGACCAAGATCAAGAAGTTTAATTCGTTGTTGCATTATTGCCCGTATATAATGAGAGGCTGGGACTTTTGGCAAGGCACCATAAAATAAGCCCTGGGAACGCTGCCAAAAATTGCACAATCCCAAACAGCAGCGATAAGGCTAAAGCTTCTTCTTTTGGGACTCCATAAATACTTAAAATGACAACCATTGCACCTTCTCTAAGTCCCCATCCTGCAAAAGATATTGGAATAGCAGAAATGATGATAACAAGGGGAATAGAGATAAAGATTTGGAAAAGTGTTAGCTCTAGACCAATACCAACAGATAATAAAAAGGCCCCCATAATAAGGCATAGCGAAGAGATTAACGATGTTACAAAAATAATCAGTGCATTTTTTTTATGAGAGAACATTAATGAAATGGCTTCAGAAAAACTAACAATAGGCATTAAAAATGAAGGTAGTTTTGTTTTGACAAATTTTAGACCATAAAGAGTCACCAATCCCCCTACGACAAGGGCCAGAATCAATGCTATTAGTCCTCCGATGGAAGAAGTTATCAAACTTTTCCACTCAACAAAACAGCCAAGAATTGCAAAAATAACAAAGCTTGAAATGCCATAAAGACGATCAATAAGAGTCGTGCTTACAGAAAGGGAGGTGGATATTTTGTAACGTTGTTTAAGGATAATTCCTTTGTAAACATCTCCGCCAACAGAACTTGGTAAGCATTGACTTAAAAAGGCGCCTATGGCTGTATGATAACACGCATCCCACAAAGGTATGGCCTTTGAAAGACTCGCAATAATTTTTTGCCAACGCACAGCAGTCGTTAAAATCCCTGCCATAGTTAGCATAACGCTAAACCCTAAAAAGTGATAAGGGACCTGCCTTAAGGCTGTAATGACCTGCGAACAATCAACATTATTAACAAGAAAATAGACAATGATTCCCGTAAGACAAATTTTTATAAGAAAAAATAGAAATGCTTGGTTCATGAAGTCTAATTTTAACACTTGATTGATTCTTGTTTTTACCAGGTATTGTCCATGAAATAAACTAAATATTAGGAGTTATAGGGTAAACTTAAATACAAATGCTAAAATTTAAAGATTTATCCAATGCTTCTTTATCATCTTAATGAATTTAAGAAAGCAGCTATGTGGCCTACACATTTGTGGAGTAAGGCTAATAATCTATTTTTGCAGAACTTGCCTTTTGAAAACACACCTTTAACGCGCATCATTTCAGCTTCTAATGAAGTCATGGAAAGAACGACGCGTCATTATACAAAACCTGCCTTTAATATTAAGACCATTAAAAAGAATGATAAAAAAAATATAAAGGTTGAAGAAAGAATAATTAGGGAAAAACCATTTTGCACCCTAAAACAAATCCTTCGAAAACAAGGCGATATGATCATAGGTAAAAATGAACCCAACGTTTTAATTGTTCCACCATTATCAGGCCATTTTGCAACGTTACTAAGAGATACAGTCTCTACCATGTTAGCAGACCACAATGTTTTTATTATGGACTGGCATGACTCACGCTTAGTGCCTTTAAAGTATGGGGAATTTAGTGTTGAGACTTATGTTGATTATTTGTTGGAATTCATGGCAAATCTTGGCCCTGACATCCATGTCGTAGCTGTTTGTCAACCTGCAGTCCCTGTCTTAATGGCAGTTTCGCTTTTGGCAGATCGAGGAGATATTAACCAACCAAAATCAATGATTTTAATGGGCGGACCAATTGACACGCGCATTAATCCAGGCAAGGTTGATAAATTTGCAAAAGAACACGATATTGATTGGTTTAAAAGAAATATCATTACCAAAATACCAGCATACTATCCAGGCGCAGGAAGAGATGTGTGCCCTGGTTTTATTATGCTGAGTGGGTTTATGTCACTTAATTATGAACGGCATCAAGAAGCTAATTTTAATCTTTTTCTTAATCTTGTTAAGGGAGATTTAGAACATACTGAATCGCATCGGAAGTTTTATGATGAATATAGATCCGTTATGGACCTGCCAGCTGAGTATTTTTTAGAAAGCATCTCTACCATATTTCAAGAGCATGTTTTACCCAAAGGCCAAATGCAATGGAGAGGGCAAAGTATTAATCCAAAATCTATTCAAAAAACAGCTCTGATGACAATAGAGGGTGAACTCGATGATATTTCTCCGCCGGGGCAAACGTTTGCTGCTCATAAACTCTGCTCCAATCTTTCGAAAAATTTAAAACAACATTATTGTCAATCAGGGGTAGGGCATTATGGGATTTTTAATGGCCATCGATGGAGAGCAGAAATTTACCCCAAAATCAAAATTTTTATTTCTGAAACCAATAAATAACTTTTTTGAAAGCTAAAGCGACTTATTCAAAAAAACTATTAAAAAATATTTAAAATTTATGTCAAACTTATAGAAAGTAATCCTGAAGAATAATAATTGTTTTTAGATGTTTAGATCTGTATGGCGCATTTTAACAACCGTAATTTTTGGGATTACCAGTATGGGCGCTGTTTTGTTTTTTTTATTCTTTTATTTTGGAAGAGGCTTACCTGACTATCAGTTTTTAAGAGATTATCAACCACATGTAGCAAGTCGATTTTATACAAATGATTATCAGCTCTTCAAAGAGCATGCCAAAGAGAAAAGAATATTTGTAGCAATCGAAAATATCCCTCCTTTGTTAGTTCAGGCTTTCTTATCAGCCGAAGATAAAAATTTTTACTATCACCCTGGTGTTGATCTTTTTAGCGTTCTTCGTGCGGCATTGAACAATACATTTAAAGGCGCTTGGAATGGAAAGGCGCTTGGAGCTTCAACAATCACTCAGCAAGTTGCTAAAAACTTTCTGGTCGGAAATGAACGGTCGTTTGACCGGAAATTTAGAGAAGCAATCATGTCTATGCGTCTTGAGATGGCTTTGCCCAAAGAACGTATTTTAGAACTTTACTTAAATCAAATTTACCTTGGTATGGGAAGTTATGGCGTGGCAGCTGCAGCTCAAACATATTTCGGTAAATCTTTAGATAAATTAACAATTGCAGAATGTGCCTTTTTAGCTTCTTTGCCAAAAGCCCCTGCAACTTATCATCCAATAAAAGAACAGAAAAGAGCAAAGGCCCGCAGAGATTGGGTAGTTGGAAGGTTAGCTGAGGATAACATAATTTCCACTCAAGAAACTCAAGAGGCTCAAAAAGATCCATTTAAAATTACCTTAGATTCTTCTTTTGTAGTTAATGCTGATTATTTTGGAGAAGAAGTTAGACGTGAGATTATGCAACGTTTTGGTGAAAATGTACTTTACACAGGGGGGCTTAGTGTTTTTACAACGTTAGATCCTTCCTTACAACGAGGGGCAGATAAAAGCTTACGTAAAGGTTTAGAAGAATACGATAGAAGACATGGTTGGCGAGGACCTGTCGCTAAAATTACTCAACTGGATCAATCTGCATGGATAAAGGATTTAAATAAAATTGCTGCCGTTCCTGGAATGGGCAATTCAAAACTTGCTGTTGTTTTGGCTATTTCTTCTGATAAAGAAGCAAAAATTGGATTTGCAAATGGCGGTGTTAGTTCACTGTTTTTAACCGGGTTAGAATGGGCTCGTTTGTCAAAATCAGATGGCACCCAAGGGCCGGAGATTAAAAAAGTCACAGAGGTATTAGCTCCTGGGGATGTCGTACTCGTTAATAATATAGCCTCACCTGGAAAGCCGCCTGTATATGAGCTCCATCAGATTCCTGCAGTAAGTGGCGGCATAGTTGTCATGGACGCCGATACAGGCAATGTTTTAGCAATGACGGGAGGATATAGTTTTGAAATTAGCCAATTTAATTGCGCAACCCAAGCTTGGCGTCAGCCTGGTTCAGCTTTTAAACCCTTTGTTTATTTAGCGGCAATGGAGAAAGGGTACACACCTGAGACGTTAATTAATGATGCACCGATTACACTTAGCCTCGGGCCAGGTTTGGGCGTCTATTCTCCTAAAAATATTACCCATCGTTCTTACGGGCCTAGTCCTATGCGTATAGGAATTGAAAAGTCTTATAATCTTATGACTGTCCGTTTGGCTCACCAAATTGGTATGCAACCCGTTAAAAGCGTTGCGACTCGCTTTGGCGTTGCTGATGATATGCCCTTACATCTTTCTAATTCTTTGGGGGCAAAAGAAACAACAGTTTTACGTCTTACAACAGCGTACGCCATGATCGTAAACGGTGGCAAAAAAATCGGGCCAAATTTGATCAAACAAGTTCAAGATAGAAATGGACAAGTCATCTACCAGCTTCAAACTCAATATGGCGGACTTTTAGGGCCAGAAAGCAAAGAGCTTTTAAATAATTGGCATGATGTTGAAGAACAGCCTTTGCCAGAACTAACGGACGAGAGAAAACAAATTATTGATACAAAATTTGCAGAATCTATGACGACCATGTTAGAGGCTGTGGTCGAGCGAGGGACGGGGAAAAAACTGCAGCCTCTTATGGCGCAGTATAATATAAAGTTAGGAGGGAAGACCGGCTCTACCAATGATTGTAAAGATGCGTGGTTTATGGGATTCATTCGTTATCCAAATGGGCGTACGCTTATAGTAGGAGTTTTTGTAGGCTTTCCAACTCCGCAAACCTTAGGCACCCATCAAGGAGCCGACGAAACAGGCACAAGAGTAGCCTTGCCTGTTTTTGGTCATTTTGTAAGAGAAGTATTTGATAAAACTTAGATGGCCCTTTTTAAAATTTGCCGTAAATAACGAGCTTAATATATCTTGAAGAAGATAAAGAATAAGTCAGGAGGGCAACGATGCAAAAAATAGAATTTTATAAAAGCTTAGAGAAACTATACAAGAAGGCTTGCCGTCAAAAACGCATTGAGATTGCATTAAGAATAAGACAACTTCAGGCCAAAATGATGGGTTTTCTTGTGCTAAAAGAAAGAAAAATTCCCAAATTGTCAGAACTTACGGACGCTGAAATTGAAACGTTTCTTCAAGAATGTGAGCAAATTTCTTAATTTAGATAAGGTCTAGTTCCTGGACTGGCCGCCTGATGGACCTTTGGGTGAGGCCATGTGAAAACTGATTTTTGAGAAGAAAAATATAGTTTCCCCACGGCTTTTCGCCATGATGCATTCTTCTTCTCGTCATCACGGGTCGCCGCCAGGTGATGGGGTGATCCAGAGGCTGTTTTGTTAGAGATTCCTGTCTTCCTGGATGGCCACGCAACTTCGCTCCTCGCCATGACGATAAGCATATTAAATAAAATTTTAGATAAATTAGATGGCCCATTTTAAAATTTGCCATATTGAAATAAGGTCATTTATCCTGAAAGTGGAAATAACAGATAAACAAGGACCCGAATAGACCGATGAACCTGAAACCCAAATTTATGTTACT
>JAIEMR010000021.1 GCA_019751935.1 Alphaproteobacteria bacterium | reverse complement strand
ATTTGGTTTAAATAAATTTCAACAGTTCTAGGGGAAAGAGATAATGTGTTTACCACAACTTTATAAGTTTTTTCTTGCGCCATACCAGACAAACATTCCCATTCCCGTTTTGATAAAGGAACAGGTTTCTCACCTATATTCAAAGTAAATTTATTTGATCTGACATAAGATTGTTAAAATTGCTCAGAAATTTATGTTTAAGTCTCAGCCCTTATAAATCAAAGGCTTACCGCTCTCTTTGCAACTTATGCGTCATTCCGATGCACAACACCAAATTTTTCAATTTGGAATGGGTGTGCGGGATATGCAGTTTTATTGGCAACGGCTGAAAACAGAGAGAAGTGAAACTTTAGGAAAAGGTCGCTATCCAGAGCTAACGGGACGGTGCCAGCTGGTTTGGAAACGAAACCCAAATGGGAAAAAGGAGTTGATGGATGTTACGCGCAATAAAAGAAAGCGGTATAAATTACTTAAGAGAACGCTGTGTACGCCTAGAAGCTGGTCTGCGTCTGGGATTACATGAAGGGGGCCGAAGGAAAGGTATAATAACGGTCTATACGCACGAACTCGACTCACCGTGGGGAACCAAAACAAATGGGGGCAAGCTCCAAAGGGACTTCGTAATCAGTGATGAAGACGTTACAGATCATTATCAAAAAGCGTTTAGTAAACATAATATAGAGAGACATGAGGCCGTTAACAACGTATTCTGGTTGCCGTGGGATGAAAAGAAATGCGAAGCGGTCACAGTCGACGAACTAGATGAATGTGATTACTTTTTGACTAGCCAGCTCAGTGGGTGTAGGGTTGTTATCTCCGAACACGGATTACAACATGTAGCACATTCCGCTGGTCTGAAGGTGGTGGGCGATGGTAATGCGAAATCGCGTGATGATGCCGAGGTGTTCCCTCATGAATCAACCTTTCGCCGTACCGTTACAATGAGCCTGGAATCACAGATTCAATCGGTAAGAACACATTACAATCGTGATGGAGGGGAAACATGCATTGTGATTGGAGTGAAAGTGGCTCATGATGAATGGAAATTCTATTGTCAAATCAACAACGCAGATGGAGCGACCGAGAGAGTGGAAGAACTAGGACATTATGGAGTGATAACCCGCTGACGGGAGCCTGCTAAGAGGTTAGTACCGGTGTAGATTTCAAATTGGGGCTGATTTACAAAAAGATGAAACTCAAAAAAAAAGCGCTGATTCTGTAATGTCTGTGATTTCATCAATCAAATTTTTATAGTGTCGATTTGTCTTTGTGTGATGACGAACAGCAGCTCTACGTTCTGTTCGTGTTAATTGATCTGTTTCTTGTAGCTTATTTGAGGCTGTGTTTTTAGTTGATTGAACACATTTCAACAAAATATCTACAAAACTATCTTGCCTTAAGTAAAATTGATTCTGGAAGAAAGCAACCAGATGAAGATAAGTCCTTTCTATATTTGGAAATGGCTTGAGTTGGGACAATTTTGCTTTCTTGACCCAAGTCGCATAATAGGTGCAATTGTGCTCCCTCAACTTCAAAACATCAATCAGAGACAAAAGATCATTGAAATAATTCCTAACTCTTTGAAATAAACGCGTACTGGCTTGAATGGTTTTTGGTTTTATCGATTGGTTGATAACTTTCAATTGACCAAGCAGTCCTGGATTTTTGACTGTTTCTACCATTAGAAGGTCTTTTAATTTTTCGCGTTCCTTCTTTTGTAAATGATTTTTAACAAGAGATAAAAGAAAAATTTCATAAGCAAGATAGTGCTGGCTAATTAGATCAGCTAACCCATGGTATGCAGGAATTTCAATATGTTGATTATACAAAAATTGGAGCAATTCTATGAAGATTTGACGAGGCTCTGTTAGACCTTGCATTCGAAGTTCTAGCTCTTTTCCTAACCATTCAATGGTCTCATTATTGAATAGTCTGCAGTCTAACAACTTTAAAATTGATATTTGATGATCTATCGGTATTTTTTTCTTGTGGATTTAAGACAAGAACAGCGTGTGTAAACCATTCCACACTAAGATACCTTTTCAAAAGTTCACACAAACTCCGCATCAAGGAATTTTCTGTTGATTATAATGAAGAGCCTCTTTTCTCTGCTCTAAAAATTCTGGATGCATTTGTGCCACCTCAGTAGCAAGTCATGTTTAAACACTTTCTACTCTTAAGTTTTAAGCTTTGCAAGTTGCTAATTAGCAAAATCTTGAGGTTATTAAAGTGGATCAATTGTTCCTTATTTTCATTGATTGGGATTTCTAATCATCTTCAAAATCGTAACTGCGGGATTCCTCTAAGTTTTCTCTAGATGTCTTTAAATTTTCTCTAATTGACTCAAATAGGTTATCTTTACTCTTTCTTGGAATTTGATAAATGTCTTGAAGCAAACTAAAAAAGTCCTCTTCATAATTATTCATTGAACGAGCCTCTAAGTGCTGAAGAGAAGCTGGAAAGTTATCTTCATTCCACCAACTTGAAAAATAGACTGGAATAATTCCTGCCTCGCCTTTTTCTAATTCGCGAATTCTAATAGCATCAATTTCAGAAGAAATAACGCCTATCGCATCTGAAGAAATTTTTCTTTCATCATATTTCTCTTGAAGTTCTGAAGAACCAACAACAATCACACGATCTACTTCGTTTATTAATTTCAAGCGATTAGCCAATTCTTCAGCGGTTGCCTTCTCTTTTCTGTAAAAGACGCGATCTTTTGGAAAACCAGCCGTAATAAGATTTCTGTATAAACGACGGGCCTGTTTTCTATCTTTCATAGTTGGTTCATGAGATATTAGAATTGATGGAATTTGTTTACCTGACGCAGCCCACACCTCATTAACCCACCCAGCTGCATGCGTAAGATTTTTTGCAAAAATCTTCTCTAAAGGTTCTGGTTGAGTATATTTCATATCAAAAGATGGAGCGCCCGTATAAATCGAAGATTCGTTATCAAATTCCCCGCCAAATGAATTCCAAGAGATTACGAAACTATCTGATCCATATAGGGAATATCCAACACCAATAGAATAAAGGGAAAACATCATATCTCCCGAAGTGTAAAAGTTTGTATAACGATTAAACTTATCCATGCATTTAATGCTCATTTTTTCAAATGCATACTTGATTTCTTCCTCTTTACTAGAAAGCCCATTTCTCCGTAAATCCACTTTCAATCTCCAGTTTTCATGAACCGCATCAAGTACAAGATGTTTTTGTGAATGACGACGACCTGCGAACAGCCCGTTTCCATAAAGGTTGTAATGCTCTAGATTTTTTGCACGATCAATAAACTGAACAAGGGGTTTTAAAGATTCTGGATTATTAGGTTCATCTAAAGCAGCTCCTAACTGACTATTTACCATAGTTAATGCCTCAAGGTCTGGTACATTTTGTAGAGCCATTAGAAACGTTTTTGTAACTGTTCTGGTTGGAGTTGTTTTGAAAGATAGGCTAACGTTTTTTAACGAACGAGCCGTATCAAGTGAAATCAAAAAGGGAAACAATAAATTATCGGTAATTTGACTTGCAAACCTTGTTAGAGCAAGACTCTCCATATCACAGGTTAGAATCAGACTAATTAAAGCTTTCACTTGTTTTTCTGAGTTTAAATACAATTGATCAATTTCAAGTTCATCTATTGGCCTGTTTGATAGTAATTGTAAAAAATCTAACCCAGCCTGCTCATGGGCAGGTGTCATGCTTTCGTCTTCTGATGGATAGTATTGAAAACGTAAGCTTTTAAAACCTTTATGATCAGGCAAAGAACCAATCGAGGTTGTTAAGGCTCTAAAAACTTCGGGATTAGATTTAATTGAACGAATATCCACATGATCTAAATGTTCCCAATCCATTAAAGTCAATTGTTCATGAGGAATAATAGTACTATTATTATTTGTCACTTCTTCGATCATTGTTAAGGGAAGACGGCGCTTTAGAGCATATAATTTCATTTCAGCCAGAAAGTCTGGATTTCTAGCTAAAGATTCATTAAATAAAACAAATTCATCAGGTAATTTAAAAAGAGAGGAATCTGGAAAATCTGTTGCTGCAAAGGTTACATTTAAAAGATTTATTAAAAATCGTTCAGTACCCAAAGGAAGTCTAATATTTGCTTGCTGCACGATTTGGCTTACAACTTCGAGAGCCACTAAAGGAGAAAATGTAGCTTTGGCGGCATAGGCTTGAAGCCAACGTGTGTTTTTACCAAAAGGCCAGTTTGGCTTAATATGTTGACGTTGAGTTATTTCCTCATCCCAAGAAACTGTGGTACGCGAGACTAAGGTAATCGGTTTAGCATCTTGTAGAAAAGGGAACTTCTCTTTTGCTCTTTTTAATATACCACTTAATAGTTTGCTTTGTTTTGCAGGCTTAGTTAGTGCGTTTAGATGAGATTGCGCTTTTGTATCAAGGATACTTTCTCTTTCAACCTCATCGTGTAAATCATATTTTCCTTGGTATGACAAACCTTCTTCAGGAAGGTAGATGATGGCAACAGTTGGACTAAAAAATGAAACCATGCCACCAGCACCTCCCATTAAACCAAAATAACTATGATTAGAAGGGATTTCTTTACATTTAGAGACATCAAACAAGCCAATTGAACGCAAATAAACCTTAGTTGGACGGTTAGAAATAGGCACAGGAGGATTAAAAGATTTAGATACCTGGTTGTTTAAATAAGGAATTTCATACCAAGCAGCATTAACAACATAGTCAACATCAAATTCACGCTCATCTGTATTGTCTTGCAATGAAGAAAAGAGCTTATATCCTCCAGATGAAAGGTGTTCGGCCCTTGTGACAGTTCTTCCTAAATGAACATGAACATTATATTTTTCAAGTAACCTTTCTAAAAGGACTCCTAATGCAATGGGTTGCAGTCCTCTTTCATTTGAACGAACACCTCCTGCAAAATGAGATCGCAACCTTTCGTCTTCAATAGCAGAAGAAGATTCTAAAAACTCAAAGAAATCTCTTGGGTACCCAAATAAAAGATGGGACGTTTCGTTTTTTCCTAACTGAGAGGAGAGCTCGTCAAATATCAATTGATAGGTATCGTTAAGATGAGAATAATGTTTTCTCAATTCCTCAAGTGTTAATTTTTCATCTTTATCAGCGTTTTCTATACTCTCTTTTGCAAGCAAAAAGTCCATATGTCTTCTGCTTGTAAAAACGGATTCTGTTTGAAACATTTGACGGAAAAGCACGGAAGAATATAAACATTGCATAGCAGTAACGACGTCTTTTGGATACTCTCCTCCTGAATGGACTCTAGATGTTACAATGCTAGCGCCACCCATTAAAAACCAATCTTTTTCAAAAAGATGAACATCAAAAGCAGGTTGCCGACAATAGTTTCTTAATTTGGCTAATAATATGCTGGAAATAACACCTGTATACCCACCGCCAACAAAACCAACCGTCACAGGATGATAATTTCCTGTTAGAGACTCTCTTATAGTATCAAAAACTGAAATATCTAGAGGTTTTTCATCTGTTTCTGAAGAATCATCTTCGTCCTCTAAAAAATCATCCTCATCTTCTGTAAAAGATTTTGCAGGATTTTCTACATCTTCTGCGCTTACCAAAGGCAATAAATCAGGCAACACCGGAAAACAACTTACAATTCTTTTTCCCCAACTTTTGACTGTACCCCACAAACCATTTTCACTATGAGGGGAAGATAAAGGTTGTTTTTCCTCTGATGGCACATAAATAAAACCCTTTGATTTAGGAATTTTCCAGGTTGATTCAAATGATTTTTCTAAATCAGGATAGAAAACCTGAGTCCCATTATTAAATCGAGAACTATAGTTGTTTGAACCCCCTTCCAAAGGTCCGTCCCAAGGATGTTTTGCCTCTGCTACTTTGGGTATAAAAGAAGAGCTTAAAAATAAATATCCAATGACTATTTTTTTTAAAATACCAGGTCTCTCGTCTTCAGCAGCTTGAATGCTTAAGGATTGAATCAAGAAAGCAAAGGCCA
This sequence comes from Alphaproteobacteria bacterium, assembly GCA_019751935.1. Taxonomy (GTDB): domain Bacteria; phylum Pseudomonadota; class Alphaproteobacteria; order Paracaedibacterales; family CAIULA01; genus CAIULA01. Next base: position 1,331 of record JAIEMR010000021.1, on the reverse strand, counting down.
GAACGAGCATAAAACTTTTGTGAATTTTATTCACTAAAGTAACCCCTAGGTTTTGAATTATTACGTGTAACCTAAAGAAAAATGTCTATGAGTACTGTTAGAAAAAAAAGAAGAAATTCTCACCGGATAAAAATGATATTTTAAAGTCTGGTCAAAGAGAAAACTGGTTGTTTGCCAAAAAATAATCAACAAGTTTTGCTTTAGAGGTAATCCCCGCCTTTTCCCTAATTTGGTTCAAATAAGTCTCAACTGTTCTTGGAGAAAGAGATAATGTGTTTGCCACACCTTTATAAGTCTTTCCCTGCGCCATTCCAGACAGGCACTCCCATTCTCGCTTTGATAAAGAAATTGATCGATCGCCTATATTCAAAATAAATTTGTTTACAGAAAGAGAGACTTCAAAGTTCTGATTTTTCTCAAAATTTGATTGATTGTAGGCCATATTAATAGGAATTGGATACTTTACTAGGGGGCTCAACCTTAAAAGGTGATTTGAAGTTTGGGATGCATCAAAAAAACGTACAAATTTTTGAAACACAGATATTGATTCTTGAGTGATCGAATAAGGAATTCTTCTCCCATTTTTACTAGCAAACCACCATGTTTCCATACGATCGGAGCATCTTTTATAAATAGTTAAACCTCGTGCAAGACCAATTTTCTGAAGACAACTCTGAATCAATAAGCAATCGTTTCCATTTGGCCACAAAAAATAAGAATATGAATTAAGAGAGGTCTCTTGAATGGCATCTAAGAAAGGTCGACCTTCAACAGCACCATCAAATTTATCCATATACAAACCTAAAAACTCTGTATCCGTTACAAAAGGACAGTAACCAGCAGCTTGGCCTTGAGAATCTAGAGGAACGATAAGCTTTACAAAAAAATCTATATCTAGGTGAGATTTTAATGGTTCACATAAATTTGTTATTAAATGCACTTGTCCCTGATTGTAAAAAAGAGCATCTTTTCTCTGCTCTAAAAGCTCTGGATTCATTTGTGCTATCTCAGTAACAAATCATATCTAAACACCTTTTACTCTTAAGCTTTTAATTTTTCAAGTTGAGAAAGTGCGCAAACCTAAAAGCTCTCTTAAACGGAAATAAGTCTCCTACTCGTACTTATAACATTTTCATGTTTTTCAAATTGAATGGATTTTATGATCTTAATCATCGTTATTTATATGAAGATTTAATAGTGAAAGCGGCGTGGTAGTTTTTACTCGTTTCCTTTAGTTTTCTTGGGCTTGACCCGTAGATCCATTCCATGACCCCCATGGTCATGTTGAGTGTCTTTATAAAAATTTGCACACCACGTTAGTAATTAGGTGC
>JAIEMR010000189.1 GCA_019751935.1 Alphaproteobacteria bacterium | reverse complement strand
ATCTTATTTTCAAGCAAAAGCAGAGGTAGCCTTCCCTTCTTGGACCTTGAGTCAATCAGAAGAATACATTAATAATCTGAAGGAAAAAGGCTCATCTTTGCCAAAAGAAGAGGTTCTGCTCTCAAAAAACAGAGCAAAAGAAGCATTAAGAAAAGGCGAATGGCAACTCGCCATAGCGGAATTAGAGCTCTGCGCTGGCCACGATTTAAAAGACATAGAAACCCTATTGGATTTAGCTTTTGCCCATTACCAATTATCGAAAAAAGATCAAGATACGTGGAAAGTAAGAAACGCAATGGACAAATTGATCCCTTACATTCTTAAAAATACGACATCTTCGGATGATAAAGCAAAAGCTCTTCTTCTCTATGCAACGACACACAATGAAGGTGGTCCATATTTTCAAGAACTTACAACTCTCACAGATATAAAAGAATTTCGGAAAAAATATCCAGATTATGCAGAGCTTTACCCCTTTACTTATCAATCTTTTAGGGTTAATCAAAACTCCTCACCTCCAAGTGTTTGTTTCAATTTCAGCCATCCAATTGATCCAGCAATAACGAATTTGAAGGATTATTTTGAAATTACACCTAAAATTGATGGAGAAGTTCGTCTGTCAACCGATCAAGAGATTTGCATAACGGGTATTGAGTTTGGCAAAAGCTATGATCTGATTATCAAAGAAGGTATCAAAAGCAAATACGGAGAAAAAATCACCAAAACCGAGAAAATTAGTTTTATTGTTGAAAATCAAAGCCCTCGCCTTGCTTTTAGTGATCGATCTTTCATTTTAATTAAAGACGATGTTCAGCATGTTCCTTTAACGGCAATCAACATAGGTAAAGTTAGTTTAGAGGTGATCCGCATTAGCGACCGTTCATTTATTGAGAATCTTGTTCGTCGTTATGGAACGGTTGATTCGGGTTTGTACGATTATTCTTTATCCAGAATTAAGCAAGAAACAGGAGAAGAGATTTATAGTGGAACTATGGAAATTGGAGGGGTGGCCAACCAAAGTGTAACAAAACAAATTCCATTTAAAGACATTATCAAAGAAACCAAACCTGGCATTTATGGAATCTATGCAAAAGAAGAAGGAAGTTTAGGTCATCCCGCATCAGCTTATCAATGGTTACTGATTACAGATCTTGGCATTACAACCTTCAAAGGTGAATCCGGCTTAGATGCCCACATTCATTCTCTAAAATCTGCTAAGCCTCTTAAAAATACAGAAGTCAGGCTCATTGCTTATAATAATGAAATTCTGGCTTCAACCAAAACATCTGAAACAGGCGCTGTTCACTTTGATGCAGAAACTTTAAGAGGAAAAGGCGGGAATCGTCCCGCTCTTATTTTAGCCTATGGGGATGATAATAATTTTGGTTATTTGAAATTAGCTCAGCCTGCTTTTGATTTTACGGATAGAGGCACAGGTGGAAGAAAGGTTCCGCAAACTTTAGATGCTTTCCTTTATGCAGAAAGAGGAATTTACCGCCCGGGTGAAAGTATTAGAATCAACGCACTCCTTCGAAATGAAAAAGCGATAGCCCAAGCAGATGTGGCCTTAACTTTTCATATTCAAAGACCTGATGGAATCGTGGTTTCCAATCAACAAATTACAGGAAATACTCTTGGTTTTTATGACCTTACATTTCCTATTTCGAGCAGCGCTCACACAGGTCAATGGACTGCTTTGGTTTACACAGATCCCAAAAAAGATCCCATTGGTAAGCTTACCTTTGCCGTTGAAGATTTTGTCCCAAGCCGACTTCTCGTCTCTTTAAAAAGTGAAAAAACTCAAGTTGCACCTTCTGAATCTTTTGTTATTAATGCGAGTGCTAAATTTTTGTTTGGTAGCGCCGCAGGGGGATTAAACGGTGAAGGATCGCTTTTGATTAAGCAAAAAACAAATCCCTACCCCTATGCACCTTGGTTACCAATTTGGACTTGTTGATGAAAAATTTGAAGGGGATAGAATTAATCTTGGGGCTTTGACTTTGGATTCAAATGGCAACACTAAACTTGATGCAATTATTAAAGAAACTCCTAAAACAAATGTTCCCCTTGAAGTTGTTGCCCAAGTTAGCATTTTTGATAAAGGAGGACGCCCTCGCCTTGGAACCTTAAAATTTGATTTTCACAACAAACCTTTTGCGATTGGTTTAAAAGGTCATACAAGTGAGAACGTGATTCCATATGATGCAACTTCAACGGAAATCGAAATTATAGCCATCAATAATGAAAGCAAACTAATTGAAGCAAAAAACCTTGAGTATCAGCTTTTTGCGGAAAAAACTCATTACAATTGGTATCAAGAAACTGCTTATTCCGGCTGGAAATATAAACCCATTAAAGAAGATAACTTTATACTTAAAGGAACGCTCGATACAAAATCATCAGAAAGTGTTCATTTAAGTGTTCCTATCTCAGATTGGCATCAATACCGGCTTGAAGTACGGGATCCCACTACAGGTGTTATGAGCAGTTATCGATTTGAAAAAGGGTATTCCGCTCACTCACAGGACAGTCAATCACCTGATCAACTTAAAGTAACCTTAGATAAATCAAACTATGAAATCGGTGAAAAAGTTAACGTTCACATCAAAGCTCCTTTTGATGGAGAAGCCATACTTATTGTAGCGAATCACGGCGTTATTGAAACTAAAACTATTTCTGTTTCCAAAGATGGAACAGATGTCAGTTTAAAGGCTGAAGAAAGCTGGGGAACAGGCGCTTATATTTTGGTTACGGCCTTTCGTCCTCTTGAAAGTCTAGAAAATAAGAAGGGGAATATTATTCTGCCAAAACGTGCTGTTGGCGTACAATGGGCTGGTATTTCTGCTGAGGCTCGAACTTTAAAGGTGAGCATGACTCTGCCTAAAGAAATAAAACCTCGCCAAAAAATTGAGATTCCTCTTCAAATAGAGGGCACATCAGAAGCTGAAACATTTATAACGGCTGTTGCTGTAGATGAGGGCATTCTTCAGTTAACCGATTATAAGACACCCTTGCCTCATGAGTATTTCCTTGGAAAAAGAATGCTTGGCGTAGAGATGAGAGATATTTATGGAAAAATTATTGACCCCATTCCAGGCGAAGTCGGAATCTTACGCTCTGGGGGTGATGAAGGGGCGCTTGCTCGCAATCTTGCCGCTCTTTCAAAGCGCGCCTTTAAAATTGTTTCACTTTATAATGGGCCCATTGCAATTGATAAGAGTGGAAAAACCACTTTAACCTTTGATGTTCCTGATTTTAATGGAACGCTTAGGGTTATGATCGTTGCCTTTAATAAAACCAAAATAGGAAGCGGCAGCGATTCTCTTTTGGTAAGAGATCCTGTTGTTTCAGAGGTTGTTTTCCCACGGTTCTTAGCAGTTGATGATCAAAGCCACATGAATCTTACTTTATTTAATAACACTGGTTCGGAAGGAAATTATAACATTCATGTAGAGACTGAGGGTGCTGTTAAACTTGTAAAAGACGAACAACTCAGTACAACTCTTACTAAAGATGGAACTTGGAATGCTTCTATTCCCATCCAAGCAACTAAAATTGGGGATGCAAAGTTCAATTTAAAATTATCCGGCAATAATATTGAAGCTGTCTCTCGTTCCTTTGAAATCTCAGTGCGCCCCCTTTCCTCTGAGATCACTAATGAAGACGCTAAATGGCTTAAACCAGGGAATTCATTCAATGTCGATCCATCTTTGATCGGTAATTTAAATGAAGACACAGTCTCATTGACACTAACTGCGTCGTCTTCTTTGAGGTGGAATTTAGAAAGTATATTGAAATCACTCAGAAACTATTCTTACGGATGTACAGAGCAAGTTTTAAGCAAAGGGTTTGGTGTTCTCTTTACACCTCTTCTCTCTGATCAAAAAGATGAGGGAAAAATAAAAGCCCAGGTACAGCATGTGCTGGCTGTAATTTCACAGCGCCAAAGCCGTAGTGGAGGGTTTAGTTTGTGGCAATCATCCATTTTAGAAGATGCTTGGCTAACAGCCTATGCTTTAGATTTTATGCAAAGAGCTGAAGTCTTGAATCATCCAATTCCAAAATACGTTTATGAAAAGGCTCAAGACTGGTTACTAGACTTTGTAAAGTCGAAACTAAGGGGTAATAACAAGTCTGATTTAACACCTGCTTTATATGGGCTTTATCTACTAACAAAATCAGGAAAAATTGATGGAGGCATTGTTCGTCATTGCTTTGATACGTTTTTTGCTGACATTAAAACACCTTTGGGTCGCGCGTTTTTAGCAAATGCGCTAGTTAGAATTGGTGATATAGAAAGAGCAAGCAAAGCCTTTAAAGAAATTTTCACTATAGAAGAACCGAAGCTATTCGTTGCATATGGAAGTTCTATCCGTGATTACAGTGCTATCCTGCTTTTAGCTAATGAAGCAGCGCAGCTTGCGCCAACGTTAATTGAAGCTAATAACATTGTTCAAGCAGCCATTAAAAATTTGGGCCAACAAACCACAAAGGAGCATCTAAGCACACAAGAAAAAGCATGGATAGTCCTTGCGGCTCGATCGTTTTCACCAATGAAAAAGACAGAAAGTATTCATTTAACAATTGGTGATATTGAGGAAACTGGGATTAACTTTTTATCTCATGCTCTTTCACTTTCTGATTTAAAGGGGAAAGAAATCAAAGTTACAAACCATGGGACAGAAAATGTTTGGGTTAATACGGCTGCTTCCGGCATTCCGACTAAACCTTTGCCAGCAGATGCAAAAGGATTAATCGCCGCCAGAAAATACTACACGCCCAATGGAAATGAGGTAGATATTTTAAAAAAACCTATAACCCAAGGAGAGCAACTTATCGTTGTCATTAATGGTGAAATTTCAAATCCAACAGAAACACCTCCTGAAAGTCAGCTTTTAGTTGTTGATTTATTGCCTTCTTGCTTTGAAATTGAGTCAGTTTCTGTAAGCGCGGTTGAAACAAGACCAAGCGAAGGGACACCAAATTTAGCCCCAACGCTAGAACTTCCCTGGGCTTCACTATCTGAGACAAGTCACACAGAAATTCGTGACGATCGTTTCGTTGCAGCATTGCCTTTTGATCAGAGCACAAAGAATTTTAAGATTGCTTATGTGATTAGAGCCGTGACTCCAGGTATTTGCCAACATCCAGGCTTATATGTAGAGGATATGTTCAACCCACGCTTATTTGCCAGGACAAATCATGGAAAAGTTGAAGTTGTTACAAAATCGTAAATTTCTTTAGATCTCTAAATGTTTAGAAACACCTGGATTGCCACGTCACTTATCGCTCCTCGCAATGACGAAAAGACGTCATCGCGAACGAAGTGTGGCGATCCAGAAAATAGGCTCTATCAGAGCCGATGGATATATATTTTCTTTTTTCTTATAGGGCTTTGGGGCTTAGATCGTCTCTTTCCCCCTCCCCTTAAAAAACTTCAAAACTTATCCTATCTATTATTTGACCGGAATAAACAACTCATTTCGGCAATGCCAAGCGTGGATGAAAAATGGCGTTTGCCTTTGACAAACGAGCCGCCGCCATTATTTACCAAAATGCTTGTCTCATTTGAAGATAAGCGTTTTTTTTATCATCCAGGTGTAGACCCTTTGGCGCTTGCAAGGGCATTGGGACAATTCATAAAGCACGGCAAAATTATCTCTGGTGGATCAACGATTACCATGCAAGTTGTCCGTCTTTTGGACCCTGGGCCAAGAACAATAATCAACAAATTAACCCAGATGATTCGTGCGATTCAGCTAGAGTTTCATTATAGTAAACAAAACATTTTAAAGCTTTACTTAACCCTAGCTCCTTATGGTGGAAATTTAGAAGGGATTAGGGCGGCCTCTCTAGCATATTTCAAAAAAGAAGCTGATCAATTAACACATGCTGAGATGGCCTTATTGGTTGCAATACCTCAATTTCCAACCGCAACACGGCCGCACATTTATCCAGATCACGCAAAACTGCAGCGGAATAAAGTTATTAAACGGATGGTGCAAGATCACGTCTTAAATGAAAAGCAAGCGAATGATGCAATGACTGACCCTATTCCTCTTGTGCGCCATCCATTTCCCTCCTTGGCCCCTCATCTGATGAGAACATTTATCAAAGAAAATCCAAACAGCCATGTTTTTCAAACTACTTTGGATAAAAAATTACAAGAAAATCTAGAAAGCCTTCTTTTGAAGCAAATCGATAGTTTTGAAGTAAATCAAACAACTGCAGCCCTTATCGTTAGTAATAAGACAAGAGAAATTTTGGCGTATGTTGGTTCAGCAAAATTTCTAGATGAACGTAAAGAAGGGCACGTAGATATAATAAAAGCCGTACGGTCACCTGGATCTGCCTTAAAACCTTTTATCTATGCGGTTGCTTTTGATGATGGATTTGCTCATCCCGAAACCTTAATCGATGATGTTTTTACCAATTTTCAAGGTTACACACCTACTAATTTTCAAGACGCCTTTCATGGAACCTTAAGTTTAAGAGAGTCCCTTCAACAATCCCTTAATATCCCTGCGGTACTTTTGCTAGAACACATCGGCACAAAAAGGTTTAGAGATATATTAGAGAATTTAGGTATTCGTTTGAAATTACCAGAAAAATCCCCCATAGCCAGCTTACCGATAGCCCTTGGGGGTGTTGGGATTACCCTTTTTGATTTAACGGCTCTTTATTGTGCCCTTGCAAACAGAGGTGAATTTTCGCCTTTAAAAATTAATTTAGAGGATAAAACCAATATAAAAAAGACTTTCGTGCGTGAAGCCGCAAGTTGGTACGTCACTCGTATCCTTGAAAACTCCCCCGTTCCCGAAGGATTTTTAGACTGGCATACCACTGGAAAACAAGCGGTTGCTTTTAAAACAGGCACCTCATACGGAGCGCGTGATGCTATTTGTATGGGATATACAGAGGGAGATTCTGGTTATACAGTTGGCGTTTGGACTGGAAGGCCTGATGGCAGCGCAAGCCCCAACCAATTGGGCAGAAAAACAGCTGCCCCTATTTTACTAAAGATTTTTGATACTCTCTCGCTGGGTCCTTCTCAAAAAAATAAAGAAAATCTGCCGCCAAAAGGGGTTGTTCTACTTCCAAACGATTTACTCCCCGTTGCGTTAAGACACATAAAAAAGGGTTTACCCATTGGTATTCATGGAAAAAATGAAACAAATCCAATTAAAATTACCTTTCCTCTGGATGGATCCACACATATCTTAAGATTAAAAAAAGAAGATCAAGGTAAATTAGAATTTTACCCCATTCCTTTGCAAACAGAAGGGGGTACGGCTCCTTTTACTTGGTTTATTAATGATAAACCTGAACTCTTGCATACTGAAAAAATCCTGTGGCAGCCACAAAAAGCGGGCTTTTATGAAATCACAGTTGTGGACGCTGAGGG
>JAIEMR010000039.1 GCA_019751935.1 Alphaproteobacteria bacterium | reverse complement strand
CTATTCCTCCTATGATTTGCAGAGGGTATCAAGCATTACACTTGCTTTCTCTCGAGCCCGTCATAGAGATGAAAGCAGATAAAAACTCTTATGGTTTCAGACCAAAGCGTTCAGCAGCCGACGCTATTGAGCAGTGTTTCAAGGCTCTATGCAAAAAGAGAGCCGCTCAATGGGTTTTAGAGGGAGATATACGGGCGTGCTTTGACACAATATCCCACCAATGGTTACAAAATAATGTCACTATGGATAAGGATATTTTGAGAAAATGGCTAAAGGCGGGCTATATGGAGAAGAACATCTTTTATCTTACAGAAATGGGCACCTCACAAGGGTCAGTTATCTCTCCAATACTTTTGAATGCCACTCTAAGCAGCAGTTAAGGCTGTTTCAACATCTCCTAAAGATAACGTTCATATCAGCATTTATGCTGACGATTTTATCATAACAGGAGCAACGAAAGAACTATTGGAGGAAAAGATTAAACCTGTGGTAAGGGCCTTTCTATATGAGCGAGGACTGGAACTCTCTGAGGAGAAAACCAGGATTTCTCATATTAAAGATGGGTTCAATTTTTTGGGCTTTAATATTCGTAAATACGGAACTAAGCTTATAATTAAGCCTTCCGTGGAAAGCAAGAAGCATTTTCTTGGAAATATTAGAGACATCATCAAAAAGAACAAAACAGCTAAAACGGAAAATCTCATCCAGATAATAAACCTCAAGACACGGGGTTGGATGAATTACTTCTGTCACGTTGTATCAAAGGAAACTTTCTCATCTATAGATTGTAATATCTTTAAGTCACTGTGGAAATGGGCTCTACGCAGACATCCCAACAAGAATACGGTATGGGTGAAAGACAAATACTTTCGTACTCAAGGTTTTCGGCATTGGATATTTCATGCAAAAGTCCTAACAAAAGACAAGAAATTAACAAACCTAGATTTGATTACAGCTGCTCATGTAGCAATCAAAAGACATGTGAAAATAAGGGCGGAAGCTACGCCTTACGATCCAAGGTTTATTGATTACTTCGAGCAAAGAGCAAGAATCAAGGTAAGAAATTGTGTGGAGAAACCGGATTCAATAGAATTGGGTCTTATGAAGGCTTGAGCCGTGCGAGGCTAAAGTCTCATGCACGGTTCTTATGGGAGTGGAGGCTGGTAACAGCCTCTGCTTACCAGGCATCTCAACGTGTTCAGCTGAGAATTTTATTAGAATCGCTGCCCTGCAACTAATCTTTGACAGATTATATTAATGACTTTTTAAACGGACTCTTAGCTTTGCTAGTTTATAAAATTGCAAAAAGAGAAATCCTTTATCTATTTCTAATAGACAAGGAATATGTCAACATCTACTATGCATATAGCATATAGCATATAGCATATAGCATATAGCATATAGCATATAGCATATAGCATATTACTTAATAAATAGGAGCTTACAATGAGTAAAAAAATATTATTTTCTATGCTGTCGTTAGTTGTTTTCTGCAGCACTTCGAATATCTATGCAAGCGATAATCCTCACCTTGGGTTAAATGATGAAAAATCCCAATCAAAATTAGTTCCTGTTCCGGTTTCAATAGCAGAAATTAATGAAACTGAAAAATCATGCTGTAAAGCTAAAAAAAAATCGTGTTGTTGTTCAGATGAAAAAGAATCTAAATCTAAATCTAAATCTGGAACTGATGAAAAATAGTTATTAGCCTCTGTTTTGAGAATGGTAAAATTAATTAAGGAGGTAATTTTGGTGCGATAAGTTTTAAGTTTAACCACATAGCGGAAATCTCGGGAGTTTTCTCCCGTGATGAATATAAAAAAAGTATTTGAGAACAGTTCAGCTCTGTGAATTTATAGGAGGGCATACATGATAAAAAGTAAGGAACATAAACAACCCAAAACGTTAAAACCATTATTGATCATATATTTTTTTCTTTTTTCTTTTTTCTTTTGTTCAATTGGGCACGCGATGCAAGAGAATTTGATAGAGAGTCCTCAACTTCAAAAATTATCTCTGCGTAACAAAGCAGAGGACAAATGTGTTTCCTCAAATGATCTGATTGCAACACCAAAAGAGAAAAAATGGAATCAACATTGGTTTGTCCAAAATGTCATTGCTGAAATTCCCTTGATTGAGGTTTTTGTTCATGATTATAGTGCACATGAGTGTATGAAAAAGTTCGGAAAATCAACCGCTATGTTAATCGGAGGAAGTCTGGGCATGATGTTATTTACTTCAGAAGATGACAGCAGAGGTGTTAAACTAGGAGAAAACATAGCTGGTATGGCTATTGGTATGGGAATTGCAGGTATTTCTTATAATTTAGTTTTGAGTGCAAGTGATATTCTTTACCATAAATTTCAAGAATTTAATTGGGGGATAACTCAGGAGCCAAATAAATTACTAATGAAAGGATATCAAAATTCCTCAGACATATAAATTAACAGCGGAAATCTTGGGATCTTGCTCGCATGATGAATCTATCTACAGAATCTATAGCATAAGCTAATGTTCTAGATTTAAAAAGAAAAACAGTGTTGATATACACACAAAGATCCGACGAGTGCACAACAATCTTACCATTCAGAGGGGACTATCATCATGGTTAAAAAATTTCTTCGAACATACTTTCTTTTGGTAGTTTTTGGCATTGTTAGTTGTTTCTTCTCAAACCCTACACCAGCGAATGGCGCAGATTATGATCAAAAAATGGAAGACGAAGATGGAAGCGTAAGCACCTATAATTGGGTCAGTATGAAACTGAAACCCTACCCAAAGAACTACGCCGAATCCAGTCTTCGAGAGGTGGGGGAAACACAGATCTTGAATAACATTCATCATATACGGCTATCGCCAAAGTATTTATTTGCCTTAGGTGGTGAAGTTGAGATCAACTATCTACTCTACCACTTCCAAGGCTGGCCAAACCCTCCAAATGGGGTCACAAGGGAAATGTGTAAGAGTCCAAATGAAATAATAATAGAGCAGCTCTATGAGACGCCTACGACCAGAAAAAGCTTGAAGATATTCTGGACCACAACAGCAGGTGTGACGCGAACACAGGTGAGATTGGAAGATGGTCCCTGGATAAATGAAGATGGAAGCAAAGACAATAGCTGTTGTGTCATCTGCTGACGGAGACCATTCAAAACTGGGTGGTCAAGCCGCCAAACGTAGAGACCTATTATCGTTTAGATTTATTTTGGGGGTTGTAGCCAGTGTTATTTTCAGAAGTGAATTGCAATGGATTTTTAACAAAACTTCTCTAGCTTAATAAAATGATTCTCCCACAACAACATAATAAACTGGCATTCATAGGAAGCAAATAAGTGAATTCTTACCACCACAAATCTGCTTCCATTTTTGTCATCTCTATATTCAATTCGAACCTCGTGAAGTTCTTTTCCTTTAGGTTCCTTTATCGGGTTCCAGGAGAAAACCCTCTTTTTTTCCGAGGAAGTATAATTTAAGATAAAATTTCTTTATTTTTAAGTTTTCTTTTGTTTATGTAAGTCCTAAGAGTGATGTGATTAATATATATCCAAGCACTTTTGCTATCTTTCTCATAGAGAGTCCATAACCCAAAAGCTCTTTAATTTTATCTATGTCTTTATCAAACTTGCTTTTTTGAATTGTTCCTTTCGGTTTTCCTAAAATTTGGAGACCATCCCAAACTTGTATCTTGAAAATAACCTCGATATCTATAGGCCTTTCGTATCAGAACAATAGAAAAGTTGCAATGACGGCTGGAAGAGCTTGATTTATAAAGGTTTGTGGTCAAACATAATTTTTAGAGAAATTTTTTAACCCATTGATTTTACTTCTTTTTCTTCAACTTTTTTTGGGCAAGATCAATGTCTTTCTGCCAATCCCATTCCGATAATAGTTTTTCGACCCAGCCAATATTAGGGTTAATATTAAATTGATAATTCCCGATTAAGTTAATATGAGCTCTGGCCGTTGGTGATAACCCAATCAAATACTGTTTTTGGCCTTCCAGCCTTTAAACCCCATTTTTTCCGATAAGTATAACCTAATTTTATACTTATTTTATTTTTAATTTTCTCTTGTTAACATAAGTGTTCAAGGCAATGTGATTAGTATATCCAAGTACTTTTGCTATCTTTCTCATGGAGAGGCCATAGCCTAAAAGTTCTTTAATTTTATCTACGTTGTTATCAAACTTGCTTTTCTGGATCGTTCCTTTTGGTTTTCCTAGAACTTGTCCTTGTCGTTTTTTAGAAGCTAAAGCCTCTTTTGTTCTTAAACTGATAAAGTCTCTCTCTAATTCTGCAAACAAAGAAAACAAAGTTAAGTTTGCTTTGGAAGTCATATCGTGTTTGCTAACATCTAAGTTTTGTTTCAATATGATTACACGAACATTTCGCAGAGCTAAGGAATTGACTAAAGTAAGCACTTCACTTGTGCTACGTCCAAGTCGACTCAATTCCGTCACCATTAGGGTGTCATCTTCATCCAGCCTTTCTAAAAGTTCATCGATGCGCCTCTGCTTACTTGTCCTGCGAGAGGAAATAGTGATCTCGATAAACTCATCAATCGACAGAGATTTTTTCCTCGCATATTCCAATAACTCCAATTTTTGATGATTAAGATCTTGTTTGTCAGTAGAAGCCCGTAAATAAGCGACGATTTTACTCATTTTATAGCCCTGTTAAGTATTAACATTTTTTCTTTTAAAAATAACTCATTTTGTATGTGTTTTTCAATATGTTTTATAGAACCATTAAGATGGGTATGATAACGCTCGTTATGGCATCATCAAAAGAGAACCTTATTAATGAAAAACACAAACAAAAGACTTTCCGTTCTATCCGAGTTAGAAGAATTTGCCTTTTATGGCTTTCCGGACTTTAACGACGAACAACGTTCAACCTATTTTGTATTCGAAGACAAAGAGTGGGAGCTCATTTCAAAATGCCCATCCCTTCATGCCAAAATAACGTGTGTCGTTCAAATAGGGTATTTTAAGGCTAAAAAAATGTTCTTTCGATTTTCCCTTCATAAAATTCCTAAAGATGATCTTGACTTTATCCTGTCACGATATTTTCCAGGCAAACCACTCAAAACCTTCTGCATTACAAAGTACGAATACTACCTTCAGCGTGAATCCATTTGTGAGTTGTTTGGCTATAAGCTTTGGTCTCAAGAGTCTTCACTTCAGCTCAAAATGCGCGCTCAACTTAGCGTAAAACGAGACATTTCCCCTAATTTTATAGCCCGTGAACTGTTGGATTTTTTACAGACTCAGAAAATTGTACGTCCTGGGTATACAATTCTTCAAACACTTGTCGGTTCTGCTCTTTCAGAGGAACGACAGCGGCTCAAATCTTGCTTGCAAAAATATCTTAATGATTCCCATAAAGAAAGTCTGAAGCAGCTTATTAAAAAAGAAAACACCCTATCGGAACTAGCCGCCCTTAAGCAAGATGCCAAAAACTTTAATCTCTCCACAATGCGCCTTGAAATCAAAAAACACGACACCTTAAAACCTTTACATGCAGTAGCTCAAGAGATTTTGCCACACTTAAACATCTCCCAGCAGAACATTGTCCACTATGCCAGTTTAATTCATCACTACACAATCTATGAGTTAGAAGGCTTTAACGACGAACAAACCTATCTCTACCTTTTATGCTACATCCTGAAACGCTACCAACAAATCAATGACAATCTGGTAGAGTCCCTTGATTTCAACGTTAAAAAACTAGAAAAAGAAACGCATGAAAAGGCAAAGAACCAATCGACACAGGGGCAAGAAAATTATGATAAACAGGTTGGTCAGCTTATTCTTTTGTTTGTTGATGATGAAGTAAAGGACGTTATTCATCAAAAAGCCTTTGATATTTTGCCAAAAGAGTCTATCCGAGCGATTGGCGAAAAACTGGTGAAAAAAACAACCCACAAACAAGAGCACCAGTGGAAAGAAAAAGACAAAGCTGCTCTTCAGTATGTGCACAACCTCCGGCCACTGCTCATGAAAATCGATTTTGAAAGTGATCTTCCCAATAATCCATTGCTGCAAGCAATTCAATGGATGAAGCAAGTTTTTACAAAAAAACAAACACTGACTCAGCAATCTTTCAGCGCCTTTCCCCAAGGTTTGATTTCAAAACGCCTTAAGCCTTATGTGATGACCACTGACGATAAGGGAAACTCTGTTATGCGCACCAACCGTTTTGAAATTCTGGTTTACCGGCAAATTTCTAAACAGATGGCAACAGGTGCTCTCTTTGTTAAAGACAGCCTCCGCTATCGGCCTTTCTCTCATGACCTTGTGTCTTTAAAAGAAAAAAAGAATATCCTAAAATCCTTACAAATTCCCTGGCTGGAAACTTCCTGCAAGAAACAGATTAATGAACTTTTCAAAGAACTGGAATCCCTCTGGATTGAGTTTAATAATAAACTCAAAAAGGGTCAGATCAAACATCTAAAGTATAATTCTGTTACTAAAAAACTGTTGTGGGTAAAACCAAGAATTATCAATGAAGAGAATACTTCCGAAACGAAAACTCTTTACGATAAGCTTCCTATTACGGATATCGGCGATATCTTGCAGTTTGTCCATGAGAAAACTGGGTGTCTATCAGCCTTTACCCCTCTACAACCACGCTATATCAAAAAAGAACTTGATATTGATAACCTCATTGCGGTAATCCTCTCTCGAGGTCTGGGTATAGGCGATCATAAGATGGCTCAAACCAGCGATGTTTCTTACTCTGTTCTTGAAGATACTTATCAACAATACTTGCGTCTAGGAACCCTTCGAAGTAGCAACACTATTATTGTTAACGAAGCAGCCCTTCTTGACATTTTTCCTCATTATACTTTTGACCATCTTCAGGATCTTTTTGGTGCTTTTGATGGACAGAAGTTTGAAGCTATGACACCAACAACTAAAGCTCGTCATTCTCAAAAGTATTTTGCAAAAGGTAAAGGTGTGGTCGCGTTCACTTTGTTATCAAACCACTTGCCTATCCAGTCGGAAGTAATTGGCCCCTATGAACATGAAAGTTATTTCGGGTTTGATATCTGGTACAAAAATATATCCCTCATTCAACCAACCATCCTGACAGGAGATATGCACAGCGTGAACAAAGCCAACTCTGCTATTTTCTATTGGTTTGGGGCTGATTTTAGGCCGCAGTTGAAAAATCTTAAAGCAGAATTAGGTAATGTTTATGCCCCCAAAGAAGCTTCACGTTATAAAAAATTTCTTGTTCAACCAGCAGGACAAATTGACAAGCAGCTAATCTTTGGTGAAAAAGGCAACATCGACCAAATTGTTGCCACTTTAGCTTTAAAAGACATCAGTCAAAGCACCTTAATCAAAAAACTTTGTTCGTTGCCCTCTACCAACAAGACACGGAAAGCTGTGTTTGAATTTAACAAGCTGAGACAAAGCATCTACATATTGAAATGCATTTTGGATCCTCAAATTTTAATCGATGTGCACCGGTCAC
>JAIEMR010000144.1 GCA_019751935.1 Alphaproteobacteria bacterium | reverse complement strand
ACTTAGCAGCTGGTAGAGTAATTGAGTTTATAAGCCTTGCTCGTCGTTATCCGAATCTTCCAATTGTCTTTACGGGAACGCCAATCGAAGTTGAATTAACCAAGAAATTGTTTGATGAAATGGGTATTGACCCAGCTCGTATCACTTATGAGAATGAATCTAGAAATACCCTCGATAATGCAAGCAATAGTTACAAACTTGTTCAGCCAAAACCAGAAGACAAATGGGTTTTGGTTACATCAGCGTTTCATATACCAAGATCAATGGGATTATTTAAAGGAGCAGGGTGGAATGTAACAGCGTACCCTGTCGATTACCATATCGTCTCCTTGAAACTTTCCAAACTAGTATTAGGCACTCTAGATCGTCAAAATCCCATTGCTTGGCGAATTGTAATATCCGAATGGGCTAGCCTATTTAATAATTATGTTAATGGCAAAAGTCCTGAATTTTTTCCAAGGTAAAAAATAAAATAATAGCTGCAGAATTGTACCCTTGTATTTAAGTATATCTTAATATAGTTTTTGTATAAAAGACAAAGAACTAAAACAAAGGATGTTGAAAATGGCTGTAGCAAAACTGTTAGTCTTGCTTCTCGTTGTGATTTTTATTCAACAATCACCAAAGCTGTATGCATCGGACGATCTAGAGCCCGAAACTGCAAGAGCATCTTCATTACCTACTCAGCTTGATGAATTAAGACTTGAACTTCGAAATGCTGTCAAAGAAAATGAAGTCAGAAAACTAGAAGATATCTTAGAGCGTTTTAAAGCAGTAGAGGCACCTGATAGTGAATGGGAAGCCTTTGCAACAGAAAATCACTGTGTTCGCTGGTCCAGCCGTCAATCATGGCAAGATACTGTAAACAGCCATATTTTAGTTATGGAAAGTATGGAACCAGTTTATTGGAGCCTTATTGCTCAAAACATAACAGCATCTGTTGCAACTTCTACAAAAGTTGATTGGATTGAGACTTTTAACACTGCAAGTTACGCGATATTAGATAAACATCCAGTGACATGCAAACGTATAACCATGTATTTACTAGCTATAATCGCTAATAGATACCAATCTCCAATTGCTCAACTTATGACGGCAAATCATTTAAAAATTTTAAATAATGAACGCAAAGACCCTCAAAAAATTCTTCAAATTCTTCGTTTAAATGCCTCTCAACAAGATTCATGGCAAAGATTCGTGGCGATATTACCAACAACTGAAATAAATGATGAAGATCTTGCTCAACATTTTATAAAATTAGGAAAATCCTTAGATCCATCTTTGAAGTTTTCAGCGCTTTATGATGAAGACAAAGTGAATCATGCCATTGGGCATTATATAGCAGCGGGCAAAATGGGAGATTATGAGGGATATTTAAGAGCAGCCCTGCTTCAGAAAAGTTCAATGCGTAAAAATGGGGCAAATAATAAAAGCGTAAAGAAAATGTTAACTAATTTAAAGTTATCATTGATTTTAGGAAATCCTGATTCTTCGGAAGAGTTTCGTGAGCACACACTAAAAACTTGCCCAAAAGATATGCAAGATAAACTATTAAAAGACTGGGAAAATTATGAAACACAGCTCACCAGCACTCGGCCCAGCCTTTATAAAGAAGTTAAAGGATTATTGACTGCTAAATAAAAGGGATCTTAGGGTATGAGTAATTTTAGTAAAATTTTCTTTATTGTTTTATTTCTTTTTCAATTTGCTTTTGCTTCTGACCCACATTCCACAGCAGCAGCTTCTGCTAGTGATTCTGCCCCTTTTCAAGTTAAAATCTTTGATGTAGGCCAAGGCAATTGTGTTGCGATTAAATACAATGGAAGATCAATTTTAATTGACTGTGGAACTAAGAGTCTGACTTATACAGCGCAATATCACAAAGCAGCGGGTAAAGGGAAAACAGCCCATCTCAGTGGAGGTGCAGGTGGAGGTGGAGGTGGAAGCGCAGCCGCAGAAGCAGATTCAAGTTCAGACGAAGGATCAGATACAGAGGCGGCAACAAAAGCCCTATCAAAGGCGACTCTACATCCCACCACACCCAGCCCGAAAACAAAACTAAAAGCTGGGGTTACTCCGGGCCGCAAGGCAAGAGATTCCTCTTCTGAAGATTCAGGAGGAGAAGCGGACACAAAAGAAAAAGAAGCTTTAAGAGAGACATACAAAAAGAAAATTATTAAAGAAATAAGTGATTTCTTAGGGAACACAATCCAAGCAGTTGTTATTACTCACCCTGATGAAGATCATTATAGTTTGATACCAGCAGTCACAGAAGGAAAAACCGTAGAGAAAGTCATAGTCAGCGGTCAAGATGAAAATTATTTAGATAGCAAAAAAGTTGCTTTACAAAGCTTTAGAACTTGGATTACAGATTATGCAACAGCAGATAAGATTCTTTCAACTGATGAATTTTATTTCTCAGGGAAAGATCCCAAAAGTGCAATAGAAGGAAAAATTGAAGAAGCCATAACATTTACTCCGAGCGCATCCGGAGCCAGTGAACCTCCGCCTGAAATTGAAATCTTAGCGATGAACGCAAGTGCAGGAGGGACAAGAGAATCAAATGCTGATTCTATCGTTTTAAAAATCACCTATAAGGGTCAATCAATTTTATTGCCTGGTGATGCAACAGACGTAACATGGGAAAAAATAAGAACCACAAACCCTGGCAATCTAAGATCTAACTATTTTCTAATCAGTCACCATGGCGCAGCTACTCATGGGTCAACTTCTGCTGAAATATTATCAGAAATAGGCCCACAAGCTGTGTTTGTAAGCGCTGGTCGTTATAAAGGATATTGTCATCCTGATCGATCTGTCATAGATACGCTTCTAAGCTCCTCCGGATTAGGAGAAGATGAGGATTCTCAAAGGTTCGT
Organism: Alphaproteobacteria bacterium; assembly: GCA_019751935.1. GTDB lineage: Bacteria > Pseudomonadota > Alphaproteobacteria > Paracaedibacterales > CAIULA01 > CAIULA01. Next base: position 4,672 of record JAIEMR010000144.1, on the reverse strand, counting down.
AACATATTTCTCAGAACAAAAGAAACATAGACGATTAACAACAAGCTCTTTGCTTTTTACCACACTAAATAATGGAACCATTACTATCGATTTAGGTAGAGGTGAAGCCCATATGACACATGCAAAAGCGCCAACGCAATACCATTTTGGCAGCAAGTTATATACCGCAGATAAAAATTTTGCATTTAGAGAACAAAGTATTTCGGATCCTACCAATCCAGCACGTCTCTTTTCGAATCTCATTAAAGAAGTTTTAGGAGAAGAGAATGTATGTTTCTTTAGAATTCAACCCCCCAAAGCGGATGGAATAGCAACATTAGCATTAGATGCAGCAAAAACAGATTCTGCGGCTGCTGACACCTGTGAACATGCATTTCTTATCAAACAAAAAACATCTACTGATAAAGAAATAATCGTTTATCTACAAGATATAGCTACTGCCAGCTCAGGAACCACTGGTGGAAGCGGTGGCAGTCATAAGTAAGAAAGCTTATATTCGCTTAAAAACTATTGTAGCAAAACCGACAACCTATTGTTGCTCACCCCTTTTTTGATTACACTAGAGGTAATTCATTCAAGGGAAACCTATGCATTTTTTCTATTTATTTTTTGCTTTAGTATTATTTTCGTCCCCTTTGGTTGCAAGTCATCCTGAACCTTGGCAAATGACCTTCCAAATTGAAGCCAAAAATTTAGCCATCTTATGACCTCCTAATCGACTGAATTGGCATGCTGCAATGACGGGCGTGCGCCATCTTTGTCACGTGTTTCTAAGTCAGCATTATGTTCAATCAATAAACTCATTACGTCTAGATTCCTCTGGAGTGAATCCCCGCGACATAAAACCAGCAGAACTGTGTCACCTTGATAAAACCCATCCCTTTCGCAGGTAAGATTCTTTGAGTTAACATCAATTCTTGGTTGATTTAATAAATATCTTAAAGCAAGGCTTGCCTCAGCAAAAAACTCATCTCGTGTCAGTGCCCTGTTATTGGCTGGATTATCAGGGTAAATATAGGGAGAAGAAAATACACACTCCACATCAGCCAGCGATGAATCAGGCATAAGGTAAGCAACAGTACGATGTAATAATGTCAATCCTTCTTTAATTGGGTTATTAATACAACCTACTGATACACGGCCATCTAATTTATTTAATTTTTCTTCTAATGGGCTGTTAGGATTTGTTCCACAAAAAGTCCTTGCCAACCATTCACGTCCCCGACTTATTTCTTCCTCACTAAGTTCTATACTATGTGCAGTGTGTGTAAAAATAAAACAACTGGAATGCTATATAAAAGTGTCTTTAAAAATCTCATGATATTTCTTTCATAAAAGGTGACTTAATTATTGGATACCACATATAAATAACTGCTCTTTAATTGCAAGAAATTATCAGCTCTTTACTTTAAAAATAGATTATTTTTACTATGTTTAAATCGATTTAAAGAAAAATATAGTTTTTTAAGTTTCCTTTTATTAAAAAATATGTTAAAAACCTGAATAATATTAAATATAGTGAATCTATAAACTTAGACTAAACATCCTTGGAGATTAATTGTGAAAAATATATTGAAATTTATTGGCCTTCTTACCTGTCTTTCACCCTTATTTATGTCAGGGGCTAAGGCTATGGAATTTTTTAATGATACGGATAAACCAACTACTATTACTATTTATATTCCAGTAGGAAATTATAATTCTGCAGACGATTCGGATCCTATAGTAGGTAAAAATTGTATAGTGAATGCAAATGGTCAAGTTTTCAGCCATTGGAATGTATCACTTGAGCCAGGGGAACATAAATTTGATACCACCTCTATATCGTCAGGCATGAAAGAGGATTTCCTTAAAAGTCTTCAAGGTTTTTTAAGTAGTAAAGCTAGTTTAACTATAGGGACTAGTTTCTCTTACTCTGACACCATAATAGATAACAAAACAAGACCGTTGGTGGCATCCCCTAGTACTCTTCCAGGATTTGTAACCTACACTATAAGTTTTACCGAAAAAGAGGAAATTGATAGAGCTTTGCGTTCACTCGTTATAACAGCAACAAAAAGCAAGGGCTTAACAATCGCAAAAAAAAGCATAACCTAACCCTATAAAAGGAATGCACTGGTGAACAAACCAGGGGCATTCCTTTATTATGTAAACAGAAAAATCTTATCTTTACCCAAAGCTTTATAAAAATCCCCCCCTATTGCTGCGCTTCTCTTTTTTGACTACACTAGAGGTAATTCATTCAAGGGAAATCCATGCACTTTTTCTGTTTATTTTTTGCTTTAGTATCATTTTCGTCCCCTTTGGTTGCAAGTCATCCTGAGCCTTGGCAGATGACTTTCCAACCGGCAGCATCCCCCATGATGGAAGGGATTGCAGCCATGCATCACCTTTTATTAATTATTATCACTGCCATTGCTTGCTTTGTTGTTTTGCTGTTGGGATATGTCATTTACAAATTTCGTGCAGCGAAGAATCCTATCCCTAGTAAAACGTCTCACCATGTTGTTTTAGAAATTATCTGGACATTGATTCCAGTTATCATTCTAACGGTTATTGGTGTTCCTTCATTAAAGCTTTTATTCAAACTTGATAAGCCACAAGATGCGCAAATGACGATTAAGGTCATAGGCCGTCAGTGGTATTGGAGCTATGAGTACCCGACGAATGACCCAGCCAAACCGATTGCCTTTGACAGTTATATGATCGAAGAAAAGGATTTAAAACCAGGCATGCATCGTTTGCTAGAGGTTGATAATAGGGTCATCGTTCCTGTAAATACCACGGTTCGTGTGCTTGTAACATCAACAGATGTGTTGCATAGTTTTGCCGTTCCTGCCCTTGGCATTAAAAAGGACGCTGTCCCTGGACGCATTAACGAAACCTGGTTTCGCATTGCTAAAGAAGGCGTTTATTACGGCCAATGTTCTGAATTGTGTGGTGTGCGCCACGGATTTATGCCGATTGCTATTCACGTCGTGTCAAAAGCACAGTATGATGAGTGGTTAAAAAGTAAGGGAGCTTAAAGGCATATATGGCAAATTCTTCTCATGCGCATCACCCCACCGGTTGGCGGCGATGGATTTTATCCACTAATCATAAGGATATAGGAACGCTTTATATCATTTTTGCTATCGCTGCAGGATTGCTTGGTGGGTTTTTATCGATGATTATTCGCGCCCAATTGATGCATCCAGGCGGTACTTTTTTGCAAGGCAATCATCAACTTTATAACATCATCATAACAGCGCACGGTCTGTTGATGATCTTTTTTATGGTTATGCCGGCACTTATTGGCGGCTTTGGGAATTGGTTTGTACCGATTATGATTGGCGCACCCGATATGGCTTTTCCAAGGTTGAATAACGTTAGTTTTTGGCTTTTGATCCCTTCTCTCATTTTGCTATTATTAGCGGCCTTTACCAGTACGGGCGCTGGGACAGGTTGGACGTTTTATCCCCCCTTAAGCGCCATGATTGGTCATCCTGGGCCATCGGTTGATTTTATGCTCTTAAGCCTGCATGTGGCAGGGGCTTCTTCAATTTTAGGGGCCATCAACTTTATCACAACCATCTTTAACATGCGCACCCCTGGCATGACCTTTCACAAAATGCCCCTGTTTGTTTGGGGAATGTTGATAACTTCTTTCTTGCTCCTTTTAGCAGTTCCTGTGTTAGCAGGTGGAATTACCATGCTGCTGACAGACAGAAACTTTAGCACCACTTTCTTTGAACCTGCCGGCGGCGGTGACCCTGTTTTGTTTCAACATCTGTTTTGGTTCTTTGGCCACCCAGAAGTGTACATTATGATTCTGCCCGCTTTTGGAATTGTCAGTCATATCATCTCAACCTTTTCCAAAAAACCTGTCTTTGGTTACCTAGGTATGGCCTATGCGATGGTCTCCATCGGTGTTCTTGGGTTTGTGGTTTGGGCGCATCACATGTTCACCGTTGGCCTTGATGCATCCGTCAGGGCTTATTTCACAATTGCCACTTTGGTGATCGCTGTTCCCACAGGCATTAAGGTTTTTAGCTGGATTGCCACCATGTGGGGTGGGTCCATTACCTTTAAAACCCCTATGTTATTTGCAACCGGCTTTGTTTTATTGTTTACAATTGGTGGCTTAACCGGCGTGGTCCTGGCCAATGGCGAAGTCGATGTTGTCCTTCATGACACCTATTATGTTGTTGCGCATTTCCATTACGTTTTATCGATGGGCGCTGTGTTTGGCCTGTTTGGTGGGTTTTATTATTGGATTGGCAAAATGTCCGGCTATCAATACAACGAACGTCTTGGGAAAATTCATTTCTGGCTTACTTTTATTAGCGTAAATGTTTTGTTTTTCCCCATGCATTTCTTAGGATTGGCCGGCATGCCAAGACGAATCCCTGATTACCCCGATGCCTATTCAGGTTGGAATTATGTGGCGTCCATTGGCGGATTTGTTTCTGGTTTTGCCGCTTTGTTCTTTTTATATATTGTCTACCGGACTTTCAAAGACAAGGTCCCTTGCCCAGCAAACCCATGGGGAGAGGGAGCAACAACCTTAGAATGGACGGTTCCCTCGCCTCCCGCCTTTCATACCTTTGACGTACAGCCTCCGGTTCCGAAACAATGATGCAGACTACATACCTGTATAGCGCAAACATCTCTGACTATTGGCATCTGCTTA
>JAIEMR010000052.1 GCA_019751935.1 Alphaproteobacteria bacterium | reverse complement strand
AATCTATCATCAAGGACTTTTTGAGATATTTTTACCAAACCAAAATCTGAGGAAGTATACCCAAACAGGTTATCTTGACAACAATGGTTGATAATCTGCGTTAATCTCTGAATAAAATTGTGTGATATTCTATCAATCGTTTTTAAAAAATAGTGATTTTTACTATAACTCCAATTAAAATAAAGAGTTCCTTCTTTTACTTCTCCATTAACGCTTAAAAGATAAGGAGAAAGATTTCCTTCGGCAATCTCATTACCTGAGGACTCTGAAGCAAAGTTAAACTTACCTTGCAATGAAAGAGAATTGTCCCACTGTCCTAAGTAATTAAAACTTAAGCTTGGTTGCATTTTATTGACATTAAAACAATTTTTGCTGAGATATTTTGCAATACCATACCCAATACCCTTATGGGGGATATGTCTTAATGTTTCCTTAATGCTTTTAATAGCTTTTCCTAAATTTTCTGAATCTTCGATAGAAAGGTTAACTGGAAAAATAGATGTAAACCACCCTAGAGTTCTTGATAGATCAATCTCTGAAATAATATCTTCCCGCCCATGTCCTTCAAGAGATAGAGAAATATTATAATTTTGAGTCCAGTCCCCTATAGCAAGAATCAGAGCCGTTAGTAGCAAATCATTTATTTGAGTTCTATAGGCCTTTGGAGCTATTTGTAAAAGAGCTTTTGTTTCTTCTGCATTTAAAGAAACAGTAATGGTATTAAGTTTGTTAATTTGTCCATTGTCAAAATCAATTGGTAAGAGTTGAACTGTATTTTCGACATCCTGCCAATATGCAATTTCTGATTTGAAATCATCTAATGTTGCATAATTTTCTAAAGCATATGACCATTGTTGCAAGGAGTGTGTTTTTATTAATTGAGGTATTCTGTTTTCTTGTAAAGCGCTATAAACTTGCTCTAGATCTTCTAATAAAATACGCCAAGACACGCCGTCTATTATCAAATGATGAATAACAATTAAAAGTTTAGCCGGGTCTTTTCCACAATCAAATAGTATTATCTTGATTAAAGGACCTTTTTCAATATTCAAAGTTTGTTGTAAAGTGTTAGCCTCTTTCTCTATTCTTAATTTTTGCTCTTCTCTCCCAAAATGACCTAAATCAACGATCTTCCATACAAGATTAATATTTTCTTTGGGTAAGTTAATTTGTTTCCACTCTCCCCTTTCATTTCTATTATAACGACATCTTAATGCATCATGATGATTTATTAGGAATTCAAAACTTCGCCGCAGCAAATCTGCATTAATTTCTTTTACTTCTAATAACTTTGCTTGGTTATAATGATGGATATTAGAAAACTGCAGATCAAAAAACCAATATTGGATAGGGGTTAGGGGGATATGCCCTTCTATACTGCTTTGGTCTGGCTTTAAGGTTAAAATGCTTTCTTGAGATTTAGCTATCAGTGAAAGGGAACCAATTGTTGGGTAGTTAAAAACGTCTCGGACAGAAAAATAAATCCCTTGCTTTCGCGCCTTAGCAACAAGTTGGATGCTAATTATAGAATCTCCCCCGATTCTAAAGAAATTATCATCAATACCAATTTTTTCTATTCTTAAAACTTGCGACCAAATATCAGCTAATTGTTGCTGTAGCAATGTTTGGGGTCTAACATACTCTTCTTTTGTTTGTCTAATGACTAAGTCAGGAGAAGGCAATGCTTTCTTATCAATCTTACCATTAGGAGTCAAAGATATTTTATTAATAAAGATAAAAAATGCTGGAATCATGTAATCAGGCACATTAGATGTTAAATAATTTCTTAGATTTTCTTCTAAAACGAATATATCTTTACCATCTAATATGTGAGGAATATCTATAGGTAAGCCTTGATTCAAAGGAGAATATATTTCTTTTTTAGGAACTACATAGGCAATCAACTGCTTATGCCCAACCTCTTCTTTTACTAAAACAACAGCTTGCTCTACCTCTGTATATTGCATTAATTGTGTTTCAATTTCTCCTAGCTCAATTCTAAAACCTCTTATTTTTACCTGATCATCAACTCTCCCTATAAACTCAATATTTCCATCTGGTAAATACCGTGCTAAATCGCCTGTTCTGTACAATCTTAAATTCTTATTTTCTCTTACCTCTTCTCTGCTTGCAAAAGGATTAGGAGCAAATTTTTCAGCAGTTAATTTTGGGCGATTTAAATAACCTCTTGCTAATCCATTTCCTCCTATATACAGCTCTCCATTCACCCCAATAGGGGCTAATTGCATCTCTTTATCTAAAATATAAACAGTTTTATCACCTAACCTTTTGCCTATTGGAGCATGTAATTTATTTTTGCTGTCTATATAGCAATATGTAGAGAAAACAATATTCTCAGTAGGACCATAAACATGAATTAAGCTATGAGCTCCATGATTTTCTAAGAATATTTCCAGATCTTCGAGGCTTATTTTTTCTCCGCCAAATAAAAGTTTTTCGATATGTCGTAAAGGATTATTTATTCTGAGCTTTGCATAATAAACAAACAAAGCTGTCGTAATAAATGCCACATTTACTGAGTATTCCAACAAAAATTGTTCTAACTTTTCTGCATTAAGCAAATCATCTTTATGAGTTAAAACTAACCTGCCTGAGTTCAATAATGTAGAGAAAATATCAAAAACACTACCATCAAATACATAATTAGAAAAAGAAAAAGTCGTTGTTTGGCTATTAATTTCTAGGTAGTTATTTTTCGAACAAAAACCTGCCACTTGTTTGTGTTCAACCAATACCCCTTTCGGTTGACCTGTAGAGCCGGAGGTATAAATGACATAAGCGAGATGATGAGGAAGGGTTTGAGAAAGAGAGTTGGTTTTTGCTTCGAGTTGGATTCTCTGCTGGTCTTGACCATCATCTAAAACAATCAAGATTCCCGAGTAATCTTTAAATAACGGCTTTAAAGAATTCTGTGTAATTAGAACTGACGCTTGTGTATCCTCTAACATAAACTGAAGTCGATCAGAAGGATAAGACGGATCAAGAGGGACATACGCTCCCCCTGCCTTTAAGATTCCTAAAATCCCGACAATCATCTCCACAGATCTTTCAAAAGCGATCGCTACAAGTTTATCAGGACCAACTCCCTTCTTTCTTAAATAGTGGGAAAGCTGATTCGCTCTCTCATTAAGCTCTTGATACGTAAGCTCCTGATCATCATAAACAACAGCAACATTATAAGGAACTTTCTCTACCTGCTCTTCAAACAATTGAGGAATGTTTTTATCTCTTGGATATTCCTGCTCTGTCTTGTTCCATAAAAGTAGCTGCTGTTGTTCTTGCTCATCTAATAAAGGTACTTCAGAGAGTCTCTGAGAGGGGTCTTTGAGAAGAGATCTTAAAAACGTTTCATAATAATCTGCAAACTTCTCTATTCTGTCTTGGCTAAATAAATCTTTTGCATAATCAATTTTCAAATACAAACCTTTTGAACTCGCAAAAGCGTTAATCAATAAATCAAAACGAGATAAATATTCTGGAGTCTCTTCAGAATGTATTTCTAAATCCCCTAACTGTAATGAGTCTCCTTCATGCTGTAAGTTAAACATAACCTGGAACAAAGGGTTACGATTAAGCTCTCTAGAAACTTGCAAATACTCAACTAATTGTTCAAACGGTACATCTTGGTGGTCATAAGCTGAAAGAGTGTTCTGCTCAACCCGCTTCATTAATGTTTCAAAAGTAGGATTATCTTCAAATTGACTTCTTAACACTAATGTGTTTACAAAAAATCCTATAAGCCCTTCTATTTCAGAACTTCTTCTATTGGTTATAGGGGTTCCTACAGCAACATCTGTCTGGTTACAATAGCGACTTAAAAAACTTTGAAGACTTGCCAATAAGCTCATAAACAAAGTAACGCCTCGAGCTTGGGAGAATAAATGAAGCTGATCTAACAACTCTTTAGAAAGTTTTTTGTATACAAATCCACCTTGATAAGAAAGTTCTTTAGGTCGAGGATAATCCGTAGGAAGCTCTAAGCTTGAAACGCCCTTTAATTGAGTTTGCCAATAATTTAATTGCTTTTCTAATATTTCTCCTTGTAACCAACTCCGCTGCCAAACACTATAATCTATGTATTGAACAGGTAAGGGAGGTAATGTAAGAGCTCTTTTTTCTGAATAGGCTTTATAAAAAGTATTTAACTCTTTAAAAAAGATCCCCATCGACCAATCGTCTATGACGATATGATGAAACACCAGTACTAAAACAGACTCTTGCTCTTTATTGTGTAAGAGTAACCCTTTGCATAAAGGTTCTTGATCAAATACGAACGGTTTCTTGATAAACGTTTCTATATCCCTATTGTTTTCTTCTAAACTAAAGCTTGTGGCTTCAGGCAAAACCTTTTGTAAAGCAACACCTTCTGAATTAATAATCACTGTACGAAGAATTTCATGACGAGCAACAATAGCATCTAAAGCTTGACGTAAAGCTTCTACATTTAATTTTCCTAAAATTCTAAAGCTCATAGAATTATGGTACAAACTTGTATCAGGGAGGAGCTGCTCTATAAACCACAGTCTTTGTTGAGCAAAAGATAGAACTTGCGGGGTTTCATGAGAAATCGGAGAAATAGCTGGTAATATGGCCTCCTGTAAATGAGATTGCTCTAAATATTGGGCTAACTCTAATAAAACACTGTGTTCAAAGACTGCTTTTAAAGGAACCTCTCGTTTTAATACTTCTCTTAAACGAGATACCATTTGTGTCGCTAATAAGGAATGCCCTCCTAAACGAAAGAAATCATCGGTTCTACTAATCTTTATTCCTAAAAGCTCCGACCATATTTCAGCGAGACGTTCTTCTATCAATCCCTCTGGAGCTTTATAAACTCCTAAACCTTCTCTTCCTTCGGGAGCTGGTAGCGCCTTTCTATCAATTTTACCATTAGGTGTTAAAGGTAAAGAGTCTAAAAGGACCCATTGACTGGGCTGCATGTAATCTGGTAAGCGACTCTGGCAAAGACTCTGTAAAGATTCTAACAGTCCATTATGTTCTTTATGTCTTGGAACAACATAAGCAACCAATCTTTTTTGACCCGGAGTGTCTTCTCGGCATAAAACTACGGCTTGCTGAACCTTATCGGAAACTTCGATTGTTCCTTCAATCTCTCCAAGTTCTATTCTAAAGCCGCGAAGTTTTAATTGATGATCGATTCTCCCCAAAAATTCAATGTTACCATCCGAAAGATACCTTCCTAAATCTCCTGTTTTATACAGACGGCTACCTATTGCAAAGGGATTAGGAACAAACTTCTCGGCTGTTAAGGCCGGTTTATTTAAATATCCTCTTGCTAAACCAACGCCTCCTATATAAATCTCACCTTCTAACCCTATCGCGACTCGATTCAAATTCTCATCCATTATATATATCTGCGTGTTCCATATGGGGCGACCTATATGAATTAAAGAATCGATATATCCCAAGCTTGCACAAACAGTTGTTTCTGTAGGGCCATAAGCATTGATTACATTCTTCCCACCTTTTTTATACTCACGAATGTGATTGAAGTCAGGCGCTTCTCCTGCAACGACTATGGATCTAAGAGAGTCTACGTTAGTGATAGAAAACATATTTTTTAATACGCTTGGAGGCACTGTCATTAAGTTAATTTGCTCTCTCAAAATTACACGTTCTACTTCTATAATGTCCCTATTATTGCACATTATGAGTGTGCTACCTTGCGCAAATGTACAGCATAATTCAGATATCGAAGCATCAAAACTAATAGAAGCAAATTGCAAAGTCCTTGTATCTGCTCTATAGGAAAAAGATTCCTGCTGAGCCAAAGCCAAATGCACTACATTTAATTGAGAGACAGCGACGCCTTTGGGTCTTCCTGTAGATCCAGAGGTGTAAATAATATACGCAAGATTTTCTGGACAAACTTTCTGCTCCGGTAAAGATGTCGGCTGACCATTTAATATTTGCTCTATCTCATCTAAATTAATAACAATCTGATGACTGATTGGTAACTTCTTTACCTCAGTACTGCGAGTCACAATAAAAGGAGCGCCACTATCTTCCAACATATACCCTAAACGATCTTCAGGGTAACTAACTTCCAAGGGAACATAAACGCCCCCTGCTTTCAGTATTCCTAATATACCGGTAATCATCTCAACAGAACGATCAATTGCTAACGCAACAGGTACCTCAGCCTCAACTCCCAGACTCTGAAAATAATGCGCCAACTGATTCGCTCTTTCATTTAAAGCTCTGTAACTAATTTGCTGATCTTCATATACAAGGGCAATGGCATCAGGAACTTTTTCCACCGAAGCTTCAAATAACTCTGAGAGAGTTTGATCTCTTGGATAGTCATGATACGTTTCGTTCCAAGAATCTAATAGTTTTTGTTCTTCTGGCTGAAGGAAAGTCAATTCCCCTACTTTTTGTAAAGGGTTTTGTACAACACTCAAAATTAGTTGCTCATAATGCTTTAACAACTGCTCAATAAAACTTTGAGCAAAATAATCTTCTCGATAATTAATGCGAGCACTTAAACAGGTTTCATAAGATAAAGTAATCCCTAAAGTATACTCCGCCTTCTCTATCCCCTTAATAAAATTAATTGTTAACTCTGAATCTTGATTTGTGTCACTTTGAATCGGATAATTTTGATAAACATAGGTGCTATCAAATAACCCACTGCCCCCTTCTTTTTGTTGAGATTGTATCTTCCATAAAGGGATATATGCATGTTCTTGCATCCCGATCATTTGGTTTTGAGTCGTCTTAATAAGATCTTCTACACTTTCAAAACCTTGTAACTTTATTCGTAAAGGTAAGTTATTGATAAATATCCCTACCATCGACTCAATGCCAGATAAATCAATTTGACGACCCGAAACAATAACGCCAAAAACGACATCATTCTGACCTGTATAGGCACTCAGGATTATTCCCCAAAGAGTTTGTAACACTGTATTAGGGGTAACCCCTAAAGAGCTTGCATAATCTAATAGCTGCTGACTATGTTCCCTCTCTAAAGTAAAGCGACATTCTCCATAACTCTGAACTTTAATTTCCTTTATTGTTTCTGTTCCTAATTTTGTTGGCGTAAACCCGTTCAAAACTTGCTTCCAGTAAGTTTCCGCTTTTTCTTGGTCTTGTCCACTTAACCAGGCAATGTAATCTCCATAAGAGCGCTGACTTGGAAGGTTAATGTTTTTCCCTTGGACGAGACTATTATAGATACTTCTGATTTCATCTAAGATGATAGGACCGCTCCAGCCATCACTGAGAATATGATGGTAACTCCAAACTAAGTAATACTTATGATCACTATATTTGAATAAACCCCATCTCATTAAAGGAGCTTGTGTAAAATCAAATCCTTTTCCTCTATCTTTTTTGATATAAGCCTTTAAATGCTGACTTTGCTCTTCTGTTGATAATCCTTGCCAATTTTCTTCATACCAGGGAAGATCCACCCTTCTATGAATAACTTGTATTGGTTCTTCTAAATCCTCCCACATGAAACTTGCTCTTAAACTTTCGTGACGATCCAGCAATCTTGACCAAGCTTGTTTAAGAGCCTTAACCTCTAACTTCCCTTCCAACTCAAAAACCATTTGTATAAAATAAGCATCTGAATCCGGGGCATATAAATTCTGAAATAAAAATCCTCCTTGCATCGGACTTAATGGATAAAGTGCAACAACATTCGTTTTTTCTTCTCGTATATTCTGCGCCAGATTATGCATTATTTGCACTCCCGATTTTTTTAAGCAGCTTATCTAATTGTGTTCCTTGTAATTTGACGTATGGAAAATCTGAAG
>JAIEMR010000169.1 GCA_019751935.1 Alphaproteobacteria bacterium | reverse complement strand
AAAAATCTGTCGCATCTTAAAGAAGTTTGTTTAGAGTTATTTTTATCTATTTACTCCCAAACAATCCTTTAATCCAAGACCATACTTTACAGAAAATACCACCACACGCAGGTTTTGTTTCTGCTGGTTGAACAGCAGGTGATTTTTCTTCACCTTTATACCTTTGTAAATGCGATGGCAGCTTCTTTTCTTTTTCGGTATCAATCCACCACGCATCAAAAGTAAATGGGTTATAAGGAGGGCTGATATCTGAGCGGCTAAAACGATTCCAAAAAGCAACTGGGATGCTATCTGTTGTCCAAGCTGGAATCATGTAATACCCCCATAACAACAAACGGTCGAGAGCCTTTGTGGTTGTTAGTAACGTCTTATAGTCCTTAGAGTCAATAAGCTTTTCAATGATCTCATCAATGGTTTTTTCATGAATGCCCGCTTTATTTGCCGAACCTTTCATGTTGGAGGCAGCACTTCCCCACATATCTCTTTGTTCATTACCAGGCGTTGGGCTTTGAGGAATGCTACTTAGAATCATGTCATAATCATATTGATCAATGCGTTCTTGATAGGTTGAAACGTCAACAAGCCTGACTTTCATTTCAATGCCAATTAATTTTAAATAACCTTGGAAATGAAGGAAAATTTTTTCTAAAGATTGATCATAGATAAGGGTTTCAAACGTAAAAGGCTTTCCTGTTTTGACATTAACAAGCTTTTGATTTTTAATTTCCCACCCAGCCTCTTTTAATAGCTTTAAAGCTTTGTCGGATGATTTTCTGATGTCTTGTTCGTTATTGTGCTCAGGGAGCGTAAAGGGAGACTCAAAGACCTCTGCTGGGATTTGGCCTTTATAGGGTTCAAGTAATGCTTTCTCTTCGCTTTCTGGAACGCCAGTTGCTGCAAAAGGTGTGTTTGGAAAATAACTTTTGATTCTTTGGTATGTATTATAAAAAAGGTTTTTGTTTGCCCAATTAAAGTCAAACATTTCCGTTAGGGCTTGACGTACTTTGCGGTCGCTAAAGATTTCCCGGCGGGTGTTAAAAAACAAGCCATAACTTCCAGGAATACAAAGGCTGTGCTTGATTCTCTCTTTTTTTACAAAGCCTTGTTCGACAGCAGGGAAAGTATAGGCTGTGGACCATAGTTTAGAGCTTCCTTCATAACGAATATCAACTTGACCATTTTTAAAGGCCTCAAACATGGCATTTGCATCGCGGTAATAGTCTATCTTGATAATATCAAAATTATGACGGCCTTTTTGACTTGGGATATTTTCACCCCACCAATTTTTAACCCGTTTATAAGTAATGGAACGCCCTGCATCTAAAGTCATGACTTCATAAGATCCACTGCTAGGGGGAGGGGTCAATGTTGTTTCCTCAAAAGGATGGGTTTCATAATAAGCTTTAGAAAGCGCAGGTAATTGCCCTAGAATGGCTGGAATCTCACGACTTTTGTTGCCGGGGCAATGAAATTTGACCTCAAAGTCTGATAATTTTTCGACCTTTGTAATGGCTTTGTAATAAGTTCGGAAAAGAGGCTGGCCTTTTTCGCGTAAAATGTTAAAGCTAAAAATTATGTCATCTGCTGTAATAGGCTTACCATTATTAAAACAAGCCTTTGGATTTAGTTTAAAAATAACCCATGAAAGATCAGGGGCTACGCTAATAGATTCAGCTACATAACCGTAATGAGTTGCAGGTTCATCAAAAGATGACTCAAGAAGAGTGGCATTGCATTGCATGATTCCCTGAGCTGGAGATCCTTTTATTATAAAAGGATTGAGAGTATCAAAAGTTCCAAGGCCAGCAATCTTGATTTCTCCGCCTTTTGGTGCATTTGGATTCACATAATCAAAGTGAGAGAACGTGCTTGGATATTTTAGTTCGCCAAAGGTTGAAAATCCGTGAGAAAATGTAGATTGTGTTTGAGCGGAAGAGGGGAGTTCTGAAAAAATAATGGCGAAAAAAACTAAAAATCCTAAAATGCGCAATGCTTTAACCTTTGGTATTTTAAATTTGAATTAATTTATAAATACTGAGTTTTTAAACCCAAGGCAATCTTTCTTTGGAGATCAAATTGCTTTGTAAGTGAGTAGTTTAAACTTGCGATATTCTTATTATTACCATATATTGCGTCTATTGCCTTAAAAAATAACAAAATATGGTATGTTTCTTTTTGTCTTTTTTCTATTAATCGCTTTTTGTAAAGGAGGGTGTGCGGATCAGACACCTACACTGCCAACTCTTTTGGTTAAGGCAAAACGAGAAGCGGCTGATCCTCTTTCAATCAATACCATTACAGACAAAGCTCTACAGACAAATCAGCAAGAGACAGTTTTAGATGCTCTTAAGGATTTACCAGGTATACATGCAGTTCAGCAAGGAGGCTCAGGGAGATCCGCTTCGATGTTTATAAGAGGCGGAGATCCAGGAGAAACCTTGGTGTTGATAGATGGAATGCGCGGTAATGATCCCAGCACACCTAACGGCCTTTTTGATTTTGGGCACTTAAGTGTTGATGGAATTGAAACAATAGAAGTCGCAAAAGGACCTTACGCAGCCCAGTATGGCGGGGATGCTATGGCAGGTGTCGTTAGTATTAAAACAGCAAAAGGCAAGGGAAAGCCAACCTTCAAAGCCACTGCAGAAGCAGGATCCTTTGAGACTTTTCAGCAAGGCCTTGGGACTCAAGGGCAAATAAATGCTGTAGATTTTAATGTTAATGTCAGTCATTTTAGGACAGATGGCACTCCTTCAACATCTATTGCTCACCGAACATTGCCAAGGCAATGGAATCCAGAACCCTACGAACGTAATGCATTTTCATCGCGTTTAGGGGCTCAGCTAAATCCAGATTGGCATCTTAGTTTGTGGAACCGCTATCAGCACAACTGCTCTCGCTATGTTAATGAAACCCTCAGTAGTAATCCGTCGGCCCAAGATATAGGAGCTCAATGGCTAAATCGTGCACAATTAGAGGGTGAAGTCGGTTCAAAATGGAAACCAGCTTTTGGTATAGGATACGTGGAACAAGAGCGAAGATCCGGCAATGACATAGTCCCGTTTATGCCAAAACGCACCGATCAAGGCCAAACGTTTAAGCTGGATTGGAAGAATCAGATTAAAGTAACCGATAGTTATGATGTGCATTTAGGCGTTGAAAAAGAACAGCAATCCTATCGGTCTGATAATCATGAAACAACACCAGTTCAGGCAAGGGCTGATGAAAAGGATCTGTTTATGGGAAATATATTAAACCCTCATAAACGCGTTAAATTAGAGGCTTGGGGGCGTTATCATCGTCATAGCCAATTTGGCGGTGAGAATAGTTATCGAACGGCAGCAACTTACCG
This sequence comes from Alphaproteobacteria bacterium, assembly GCA_019751935.1. GTDB lineage: Bacteria > Pseudomonadota > Alphaproteobacteria > Paracaedibacterales > CAIULA01 > CAIULA01. The sequence goes on along the minus strand of JAIEMR010000169.1, from coordinate 4,470 downwards.
TCATCTTGAAACGAGAACAGAAATTTATACAAGTTACGGAACGGCTATAAAGGCCCCCTCTTTATCACAGCTTTTTGATACAAAATCTGGCAATCCACATCTACACCCTGAAAAGAGTCATGGATATGAGGTGGGAGTTCGCCAACCTTTGACACAAAAGGTTGAGATTGGCACAACGTTTTTCCGCAATTTGATTTCAGAGCTTATTTCTAGTAAACAAGTCGCACCCTTACAATTTACATATTCCAATATCAATAATGCAGAAACTAGGGGGCTTGAGTCTTTTATTTCTATAAAACCTGTCGATGGTATGACTTTTCGCCTGGAACATACTTATTTACGAGCAAAAAATCTTAATACAGATTTACAGCTTTCACGCAGACCTTTACATAAGCTTGCAGCACAGTTAAATTTCCAAATGACAGAAGTTTGGGATATGGGAATAGGTGCAATTCATAACGGAAAGCAGGTAGATGATACCCCTCGTTTTGTCACTGAAAGAGTTTATATGGGCGGAGCTACTGTTTTGAGAGTTTATACAACATATCATGTGAACAAAAATTGGGATGTATTTGGGCGCATTGAAAATGCATTAAATAGACATTTTGAAGAACCATCTGGTTATCTTCAGCCAGGTCTTGCCGTGTACGGTGGAATACGCATTCGTACATGACAAAAGCACTGATCCTATCTTTTTTATTTCATAGTCTTGCATTTGCGGGGTCCTATTTTTTATTAGGAAATAGTTTTTCTGAAAATAATGTCAGTGAACTTAAAGAAGGCATTATTTCAGTTAACATGGTTGTTTCACCAATCGAAAAGAAGACGGCCCCTACGATAGAGCCAGCTTTGGCTTCAAAAGAGACCGAGCAGAAAACTAGGTCTTTAGTTAAAATGACTTCCTCAGCCTCATTAATGCCTTCAGCACAATCAGTTCAAAATGTATCAATGACAGTATCAAATGCAGGGAATGCCCACGGCGCTGAAGGGGCAGCTAATTTAATCCCCCACCCATCAAATCAGCCGCCAGCTTATCCTGAAAAGGCAAGAGCAGAGGGATTGACTGGAAAAATGATGATTCAACTGACCGTTGATCAAACAGGGCGCGTTGTCCATGCCAAAGTTATTGAGGGGCAAGACGTTTCATTGATTCTACAAGAGGCGGCGATTTTAGCTGTTAAAGAGTGGAGATTTAAATACAAAACTACTCCTCGGGAGAGAGCAATACTTTCCCTTCCTATTGTTTTTAATCTAGAAGAATAACTGCGTCATCTATCATTTTTTATTTCGTTATGATATGGAGAGAGCATTATATAAAGAGTTCCGTGCAAGCAATAGCTTTGGATTGATCATGAAAAAAATGATGGAATTTATACGTAATGCTCCTGGATTATGGATAGCAAAAGATAAAAATTCTATTTATCAAGGTCTTTCTAAAGAGTTTTTGCATATGCTTGGTTGGAAGAATATGGACCAGGTCGCAGGCAAAACAGATTATGACATTCCTTGTAGAGTATCAGAGTTTGCAAATACCTTTATCAAGCAAGATAAACAGACTGTAGATAGCGATAAGAAATTGCTTACACTAGAGATTATGCCTTTTGCTTCAGGATGGCGATCGGTTCTGGTAGAAAGAAGAGCACGCATTGACGAAAAAGGTAGTGCAGCTGGTGTGTTGCTTCAAGCGATAGATGTAAGTGATAGCGCAATATTTAAGAAATGCTTATTGCTGAATGCCTCTGATCAAAAGATAGTAGATACGGCCAATAAGATAGCAAGCTATATCCTAAGTGTTGAACATTCTCCTTTGCCTTTAACAAAGCAACAGGAATGTTGTTTATTCCTGTTGATAAGGGGCAAATGCCCCAAAAAGATTGCTGGTATACTTAATATATCTGTGCGCACTGTGGAAACACATATTGAAGCAATGAGATATAAATTAGGATGCTTTTCTAAGGCACAGTTAATCGAAAAAGCGATAGACTGTGGTTATTTTTACTACATACCAAAAGATATGCAATATTCATTGTCCTAGACTTTTTTACTTAAATCTGCACCTGTTCTAAAGGAACTCCAGGCAGTTTTTTCGCAGCTCTGATAACCATACGTGTTTTAATTTGAGCAACCTTGACCATGGTTGAAAGTTCCCCAGATAAGAAGCTTTGATAAGCATCAAAGTCTTTGGCAACGATTTTTAAAAGAAAATCAGAGCCGCCTGTAACCATGTAGCACTCACGAACCATAGGCCATTTTTGGACCTGTTCTTCAAATACTCTAAGATCAGCGTCATTTTGGCTGGATAAAGCGACTTCTGCAAAAATTGTAACACCAAACCCAAGGGCCCGAGCATTTAGATTTGCGTGGTAGCTTTGTATTATATTTTGATCTTCAAGATTTTTGACACGTCTTAAGCAGGGAGGGGCAGAGATTCCGGCGCGTTTTGCAAGCTCTACGTTAGTAAGTCTACCATCGTTTTGAAGGTCATTTAAAATGTTTAAATCAATTCTATCGAGTTTTCCAATCACTTTTAACTTTTCCACTTTTCAACTATTAGGATTAAATTTTAAAATTTACTAATTTAAAGATAAAAATAGTATAACTTTTATTAAAATATAACACAATCATGACGTAGTGTCACGCGAATTTCTATTTAAATCAAAATTATAGCTTCAAAAGGAAGCTTCTTTGCTTTATGGATGAATTATAAGCAACATTTTTCCCAAAGTTAAGAAAATTTTAATAAAATTAAATGATAATCAGTTTAGAGGAAGATATATTGCAAGTTTTACAGGGGTATCATGACCGAGAGGAAAGATACATTATCACATGGCTGGAAAAGTTTTTATGAGGCTGCTAAAAACATTTCTCATTTTCAAAAAAAGCTTATTCTTACAGGATTTTCTTCGTTTGTTTTTATTGTTGTGGTTATAAGTGGATCTTTGTATCTCCTTCACTCAAAGCCGCCTAAGACTTTGGCCAAAGAACATGCGGCCTCTAACTCCTTTGATATAGATTTTCTTCACACTCCAGAAATCATTACAAAACTTAAAAATGGTAAGAACAACAAAGCTAACTTAAAGGCTCGATTTTCCTTAGAGGTGTCCTCTAAAGATGCAAAAGAGAGAGTTTACAAAAAGATGCATTTGATTGCGAATAATCTGCAAAAAAGGCTTTCAGCATATTCAGCAAAAGATTTAAGGAAAAAACATGGAATTGAAAAGGTGCGCCAAGAGCTATTGGACAAAATTAATGCAATTACCAAGCCTGTGAAAATAAAACAAATTTTTATTAAAGATTTTCTTATTAATTAAGAAGAGGACATTTTCGTGAACAGATACGTTCTAAATTCTAAAAATCAATGGAGAGAAAGATGACAAATCTCTTATTAGATGGATTGATTATGTCTTTTTTCATAATGGCAATTATTTTCTGTTGGCACCTTAATAAACGCATTCACGAGATAAAAAAACTTGGAGCCAGAACGACACCTTTTGCTAATAGCTTTTCACGTTCAATTGCGCACGTCACTAAAGAACTTAATAAGCTTAAAGAAGCCTCTGAAAAAGGACAAGATGCTGAAATTGTAAGAAGAGATTTTGAAGAGCTTATTCATCAAAGTGAAAGCATAATGATTCGTTTAGACCAATTGATTGTAAAGGCTCAAAAAGCTGAGCATGTTTTAAAGGAATCTTCTTTTATAGCGCCTAAGAATGATATCTTTTCAAGCGAGTCATACCTGGAAGATTCTACTAAAAAAACACCTTTTTTGTCATTGACGCCTCCAGAGCAGTCCGAGCCTAAATTATTTTCAAAAGCGCCTGATCTTTCTATGGACCGTAATTTGATGACAGTGCTGCGAGGGATTCGTTAGATTTTATGTTGGTAAATAAGCATTGCTTTCTGTAGAAGAAAATAGCTTTTTGATATTTAGAGTCCCCATATGTTGATGTGCATGCCATAGATCATATTGATTTTGAATCTCCATCCAACTTTCCGGCGTGGAATCAAAAGCGATACTTAACTTGATGGCCATAAGTGGACTAATTCCTGAACGACCATTTAAGATAGCAGAAAGAGTTTTTCGCGTGATGTCCAATGCTTTTGCCGCATCAGTTACTGATAATGAAAGCGGCTCAAGATAAAGTTCTTTTAAATGACCACAGTGTGAGGTGGGTTATGCATCATTGTGGCCTTCAAATTAATGTAATGAAACAATAGGTTTTTACCATATTGTTTTGAAATAACAAAACGGTCTCTTGATTTTTTCAAATCAAAATCTATATATAATATAGAGGTAGAAAAGGTCTATCCGAAAACGTTTGTGCATTTTTGATTTGGGTTCGACAGGCTTTTTAAGTGGGGAAAAGCCTGGATGGGAAGGGTTTGTCTTTTTGCCATAGCAGCTTGAGGGTCATCCCCCCAACCCAAGTGGGTTGAGCTTGGGCAGGGGAATTAATAAAAATTAAATAA
>JAIEMR010000056.1 GCA_019751935.1 Alphaproteobacteria bacterium | reverse complement strand
CTTGAAACTCAAGGTTCTTCTCAGATTTCTAGAGAAAAGAGAGACAATCTTAAGGTTATATCTCCTGAAAAATTAAACCAAAATACATTAAAAATAATTGCCCAGTTTCAAGTGCTTATGGACCATCTTCAAGGTACTTTGCGTGAGGCAAAATCGTTATATACAGAAGAATTGTCTCTCTACCCTAATCAGGCAAATAAACGTGTAACAGCCACTGCAGGGAAGTCTAACAACAAACGCAGAATGCGGACAGTAAAAGCTAAGCGTTTATTGGATAACGAAGACGCTTTTGCAAAACCTTCTATCCGTTATCAAATCTCTGGGACACAGATTGACATGCCAGATCCTACGGATGAAAGTTTCATTCACTAAATTATGACTATTATTCTGCTGCTAGTTATTCTCGTTCTTTTATTTATGGGGGCTTTTTTCTCTGCATGTGAAACGGCTATTACTGTTTCATCAAAAGCTAAGTTCCATCATTTGGCTAAAGAAGGTGATAAACGAGCTGTTATCATTAAAGATCTTCAGCAAAAGTTAGGTCTCGTTATCAGTGTTCTTTTGATGTGCAATACGATGATTAACACAGGTGCTGTTTCTCTTGCTACCGCATTGATGATTAATTTAGTTGGGCAAGAGGGACCTGCTTATGCTTCGTTAATTATGGGGCCTTTGATTTTGGTATATGCAGAAGTGATGCCAAAAATGCTGGCTCTGTACAGTCCTGAACGACTTTTGTTAACATCTGCTCATTTTTTAAGCATAATGTTTAAGATTTTTCGCCCTTTTAACCAGGTGATAAATGTTTTTGCGAGAAAAACACTCAGTTTGTTTGGCATTAAAACATCTGCTCAAGATGCTGATCATGCTTCCTTGGATGAACTTAAGGGGGTTATTGATCTACACAAAGGACCCGGACAAGACGTGCCTCATGAAAGAGCGATGTTAAAAAGTATTCTAGACTTGGGATCTGTTCAGGTTGGTGAAATTATGGTTCACCGCAAAAATGTAACGATGCTGAATGCTGACGAACCTTTAAGCATAATTGTTGATCAAGTTTTATCCTGTCCTTTCACGCGTCTTCCTTTATGGAAAGGTGATCCGGATAACATCATTGGGATTATTAACGCCAAGGCATTGCTTCGTGCGGTGAGGTCCCATCCTGGTGATATTGATGATCTGAATATCAAAAACATTGCAAGTAAACCCTGGTTTGTCCCTGAAAGCACAGATCTTTTGGATCAATTGCAGGCGTTTCGTCAACGCCGAGAACATTTTTCCTTGGTTGTGGATGAATATGGCGTTCTGATGGGAATTGTGACTTTAGAGGATATCTTAGAGGAAATCGTTGGTGATATTGCAGATGAACACGATATCACGGTAAAGGGTGTGAGACCACAGGCAGATGGATCTTTTATTGTTGATGGCAGTGTGACAATTCGTGACCTTAACCGTCAATTTGATTGGAATTTACCAGATGAACCAGCTGCAACCGTTGCAGGGCTTTTGCTATACCAAGTTCGGATGATCCCAGAGGTTGGGCAAACCTTTATGTTTTATGGTTTTCGCTTTGAAATTTTAAGGCGGCAACGTAACCAAATCACGCTTGTTAAAATCACGCCTTGTTTAGATCCGGTTTGAAACTTCATTTAAATACTGAAAAAAACCTTGAGAAGTTTCAGGAAATAGAGCAGAACAGTATGTAGGTATTGTGACGAATGGGGCATATAATGCTGGATTTGGAATCATTTCGCAAATCTGTTCAACAATTAGAAGAGGCTTTAACCTATTGTCGTTCTGAGTTAGCACAAGATGAAAAACTAGCCCAGCACTTACGAGCAGCGGCCATTCAAGCTTTTGAATTCACTTATGAAATATCTTTTAAAACTTTGGTGAGGTTTTTAAAAGAGACAAGCTTAACTGATTTGGATTTTCAGAACATAGGCTTTAAAGATATCATTCGTAAGGGTATTGGTAGAGGACTTTTGAATGCTGAGGTAGATAGATGGTGCGAGTTTCGTAAAAATCGTGGGACAACAAGTCACACTTATAATCAAACAAAAGCTCAAGAAGTATTTTCTCATATTCCTGAGTTTTTAGAGGAAGCTAAATTCTTACTTGCACAAATTGAAGCTCAACAACGTAACATGACAGATGAAGTATGACTCCGCCTATTACCATACGTCCTGAAGATTTAGAGATTGTAGTAAAAGTTTTACGCAGTTGTTTAACCCAAGGAACCCAGGTATGGGTATTTGGTTCTCGCGCTAAGGGCACAGCTAAGCGAGGGTCTGATCTCGATTTAGCTATTGATGCCGGTCGCCCTTTAACTTCCAAAGAAAAAAGCCACCTGGAAAATGCTTTTTATGAATCCAATCTTCCTTATAAGGTGGATATAGTGGACATGAAGGATGTGAGTGATACATTCCGGCCTCATATTACAAAAGAACAGGTGAGGTTGGATTGGGAGCATAAGGTTTATTTCAATCCAAACATTTTAATAAATGCCACCCTTTTCATAAGTATGTATGAACTTTTGAAAGGATTTATTGAGACTCGAATAAATGGTTTTTTCTTAGATGATATTTTAACAAATTCAAAAGGTAGTGTAACTAAAGTTTACTCTGAAGAAAGACCATGGAACGGCAAAAAAGGAAAAGAAAAAGAGAAAGAAAAATTAAAGTTCATAAAGGGATGTAATTTATTAAATTCCAATCATATAAAGTTATTAGAAGAAGCAAGGCATTTAAGAAATAAATGCGCCCATGAACTACCAGAGCTTTTAGCAAATGACCTTTATGAAAGATTTGCTTTGTCTGTTGGGTTACCTAATAAGATTAATAATTTCCCAACAATTTCCGAGTTTGATGAGAAAATAAAAAAATGCAGCCTAGATTTAATTGATATAGGTGATAATTTTTTCAGAAATCATCTTGTATCTTTTGAAGATATAACAGAAAAAGACGCTTTCTCTCCTTTGACTTCTTCTCCTCTTGTTACCTTTATGATGACGCTTAGAGAAGATATGAGGAATCTGTAGTACTAAGAGAGCCAGAATTTTTTAAATGAGGCGCTCTTTTGCGTTTCCAGGTGGACTTTGTTATCAAGTTGCAAGAAAACTTATCTACACACCCGTTTTCCTATGGCAAGCGAAGTGAAATCATAGAAATCCATGCAGTCTCGTGTTCACTCTATCTCTTTTCCGAATTATAAAAACTCGTACACTGCGTAATATGTTAATTATCCATTAATAATATTTACGTACTCTGTGAATAGTATTTTTGTAAATTATTTAATAATGATGTTTTATTTAATCGGAATTTTTGTTTTCTTCCTGGGTTCGTTTCAGGTGAATTCATCTGATCTTTCCGCAGTAAGTTCTAGCTCTTCTGATCATGAAAGAAAGAGCCCTTCTTCAGTTACATCTGCCGCTGTACCTTCTTTTGTATCTGAGTTTCCCCTGACACCAAGAGCCAGCCGTTTACTAAGATATGGTGAACTGACTCCAGGTGCTGTTTTAGAAATGCTTAGACCAGAACCTGGCATTCAAGAAGGTTTGATTTCTAGCCTGTTTTATAAATCTGATGGAACTCCTATACCAGAGGTGATAAGAGTTTTACAAGATGGTGGAGGCAGTTCAACGGATGCTTTATTTTTGGTGCAGGTGAGGAGAGATTTTCTGAAGGAGAAAAAGAGTCTTCCGTTGATTGGTGAAGGTGATTGGGAAACAAAGTTAGTCCTTAAGGTGCTCAAAAGCATGGGATTTTATTATTCAGGTGGTGTTCACAGAGTGAGCCTTGAATCAATTGCCCTGAAGCAATTGCAGAATCTGAACAAGGTTAAAGCGAACGAAATGCTCACCCATTTAGATTATTTAAAAAATCCTAACCTTCCCAGAATGACATTTGATGAGGCTTCCTATTACTACGATAGTGGTGCTGCGTTTGGGGGTAAGCGTTACTTTTCAATCATACATGCTGCAAGAGGAATGCCATTTTCCAAAATCTGGGAGGAATATAGCGCTGGAAATATCGAGCGTGAACACTTTTTGGAAAGTGCCTATGCAATTGGCAGAGCCCTTGGAACGTTTCATAACGTTACGCATTATGTGCATGGAGATTTTTATTGGCAGAATATTTTTTACGACTTTAAAAGCAAAAGAGTTTATTTTATAGACAATGAATCGATTGCAAATTCTTTTGATAATACGAATCTTATGAGGAGGGATGATTTTTTAAAATTTTATGAACATCCACTTTTTTCTTTTGAGTCAAGCATTAATGAATGCGGTATTAATAAATACCCACTTGAAGATCTAAAATACCTTTATCAAGCTTTCTTTGATGGATATGTTGATGCCTATCCTGAAGATTTACGCTCGATGTATGACACTTATATCAGGGATCAAATAAGTCAGGTTAATGAGAGAGTGAAAGGCGTAGTAAAGCCATTAGCAGCGGGTCCAGGAGGAGGTTCTAGTGAGGGTGAGAGAAAATTACACAATTTGCTCGAAAATATTTTAAAAAGAAGCGCTGAATAAAGGATAAACTCTAAGTTTAAAAACTGATGGCGCACCCGAGAGGATTCGAACCTCTGACCTTTGCCTCCGGAGGGCAACGCTCTATCCAGCTGAGCTACGGGTGCAAGCTGTAAACCCTTTATACTTTAGATTAGCTAATCTTTCCAATCGTTTGTTGGTTTGAGTGAAAAACTTACCATTAATTTTTCAGATTACTCTTTATAAAAATTCATAGAATTTATTTGCCGTAAAATTAACTAAGTGTTGAATTAGTGTTAAATGATTCATATATATATGACGATCAAAAATATTCTTCTGGAGACATGATGTTCTTTAAATTCCTTTTTGTTTATTTAAGTTTGGTTGTGGGTATAAGCGCTGCGGATATTTCTTCGCCTTTTAAGGAGCAGGAAGATTTGAATGACTTTTGTGCAGGAACTGCTGAAGTCTGCTACGGTCTAATGAATCAAAATGTGGAATTTTCAGCTACGGGAAATACAACAGAATCTGACTATTGGAAGCGTGCTGAATTTTTATGTACTTCTTTCCTAGTAAAGAAAAGAGATGTACCGTTATCAGTGGCTCTTGATGATTTGATAAGAGCAGAATCTCATTCGCGTTTTGATTGTACAACTGCGCAATACGTGGTTATTTTAAAAATTCTTGAGCAGTATGGTATCAGTGCAATCATTAGCGCATTAGAACTAAAGGATCCTAATTTTTCCTTTCCTTTGATTATGCCGGGCATTTTAAATGGTATTGTGGGCTATATGAATCGGTATCAATTTTATGTTGGAAGAAAATTTGAAATTCCAAATAGGGGATTTATAGAAAATACTCGGGATGAGTGGAATAAAATAACTAATGTGTCATCTAACGTTGATCAATTGCCGGTTCTAACTTGTTTTTCTAGAGTTGAGGTGAATAATAATTTACCTTTAACAACGGTTATTGGGGGTTCTCTTTATTTTCCAAATGTGACCGGCGTAAAAGAGCCTTGGCAAGGGGAAAATTTATTTCGTGTTGCTAAAGATAGCTATTATGGCTTTGGACCCTTGTTTAAAGATCGTCCCAAAACACTATACGAAATTGGAATGAGTCTAGAAGCTCATGCAAGAGAGGAATATTATGGCTTTTATGAGGCTCAGCTGCAAAAATTTAGAAATCAAGGAATTGTTATAAGAGACGGACATCATCCGCTTGAGTATTTGATACAACCAAGTCACTGCCATTATTTTGGTTTGCAAGAAATTAACCATGCAATTTTAGAAATGAAAAGATCAGTAGGGATTGTTTCTGCAATGGCTCCAGAGGGGGAAGCTGTTAAAGTTATAACAAGCCGAGTGCCAACAAATGAAGAGCTTATACGTATGTTTTTTCCAGAGTCCACAAAGAAAGTAGTCACTTCAGATAGTGTTAAAGCTACACCTGGCCCAGCGATGACAGACGAGGAACTTGTTCGTTTGTTTGATATAGGCAGTGCTGGTAAGGATGGAAAAATTACATCAGACAAAAAAGGAAAATCAAAAAAGAAAAAGTGATAGTGTGATTTATTATTCTGATTAACAAGACATTTGTGATCAAGGTGCGTGGATTTATTTATAACGCACCTTATCAGAAGGCATGGATTTTAAAGGATTAAAGAATCGTAAAGACTTTTTTATACATTCCGTTTCAAAAGGCTATCACGCAACAGCAAAGTAGGCTCAAGGATTCCTTGTTTTAATTTCATCTCCGCCTTAATGGTGTGCATGAATTTCTTTTTAGCCTCAGCATTTGGAAAAGCGCGGGTGTATTGATTGGCCAATACGCGCAGCAAATAAACGCTTTCAGCTTTCAGGGTTGCTTCATCTAATCCCCCCAAAAGAGTCGTGTTGGGTGGATTTTTATATGACGTTGTCTTTGGTGCCGCTGCTGCAGGTTTTGCTGCAGAAGTTTTATTACCAAAAAGGTCACCTTGTTCAATTTTCATTCGATAGTTGCCTTAAAACGTCGTTAATACGAGAACCCTACATATTCTATACTATATTCAGGCGTGTTTATCAGGAAAAATTAATCAGCTAATGCTGCAGGTTTTCTTATAAATTTGGTTTTTCTTCCTTCACTAGGGTCAGTTAAGAAATGCTTTACTAACTCCGCTTTCAACGTGTCTATATCTGGGCCCTTTGGAATCCGACCATCAAATAACGAACGAACTCTTCCTTCAGAATTCACAAACGTAGCAGCCATTGCCTCTTTTAAGTCTCTTTCCTCGTTTGCAGAATGAATAATAAACTTAGTAAGAAGTCCTTTATGTTTTTCTCTGATTGATCGTGTCGCTTGAAGGCCAGTTATGCCACCCATGCTGTAATCCATGAAGACAATATCAACGGCGGATCCTTTGTCAAAAAAATCTTGAGCAGCTTCTCCAGACGTCAAAACGGTGACTGTAAAGTGCAGGCGAAGAGATAACATCTTTTCTAAACCCTTGACACTTTGATCGTCGACGATCAACGCAGTGAGAGGTGTTTGAGCAGACATTATGGCAGATGCAGTTTCAGATGCTGCGGCAGTCTTGGTTTCACCTAATACTGCCGCATCTTTGTCAACGATCCTTTTATCACGTCCAATCTCTGCTGGTACAGCCGCAACATGCATTCCGCTTGGTCTAGGCTTAGCCAAAGTATCAGCTGGAGGAAGAACAATTTCTGCGAAACCTTGATCAGTTCTCTGGTTTGTAAAGCGTCTTGTAAAGTGATTGAAAACTTCAGATAAGCCACAACAGCAAGCATTTACATCCGTTGAGATGAAAAGCAGGCTTAAAAATAAAGCGACAAGGCTTGTTAGTCTTATGTTTAAATTATAATTTTTTGGTATATTGTAGGTCATAGGTTATTTTTTTTAAATAAAATTATTTAAAATTAAAATTATTGTTATTTGTTTTGATAATAATTCGTATAAAGATCTCAGATATTTTTTGCAAGTTTTATTTTAAGAATTCGGAATTAAACTACAGAAAATTAATTTTTCTGTGATGCGCGTGGCATATAGCAACCGCCAAAGCATCAGCGGCATCAGCTCGTATACCTGTGGCGGATAGGGTAGGAAGGAGCATTTTCACCATCATCAAGACTTGATCTTTATCCGCGTGTCCAACTCCAACAACTGACTTTTTCACTTTGTTAGCTGAATACTCAAATACACTCAAGCCAAGGGCTGCAGGCGCTAACAGCACAACGCCTCTGGCCATGCCCAGTTTTAAGGTAGAGGTTGGGTTTTTGTTCACAAAGGTTTCCTATTTATTTTAATACGCAGTAGAAAAATGGTCTACCCCCGGTACTAAAAGCGGGATTTTCCAGTTAACTTTAAAAAGA
>JAIEMR010000003.1 GCA_019751935.1 Alphaproteobacteria bacterium | reverse complement strand
CTCCTATTGGAAATTTAGAGGATATAACCCTAAGGGCCCTTCGTGTTTTAAAGGAATGCGATACGATTATTTGTGAAGACAGTAGGGTTAGCCGGAAATTGTTATCAGCCTACAATATCGAAAAGCCTTTGATGGTTTATCATGATCACAATGCAGAGATCGCAAGGCCTAAGGTTTTAGAAAAGCTACAAGCTGGGGAAAAAATGGCATTTATCACGGATGCTGGGATGCCGCTTATTTCAGATCCTGGTTATAAGCTTGTTAGAATGTGCCGTGAACATGATGTGTATGTAACCGTCATTCCTGGAGCATCATCTGTTTTAGCAGGACTTGTTTTATCGGGAATGCCAAGTGATAAGTTTACCTTTTGTGGTTTTGCTGAGGCTGGGAAATTTGAAGGATTTACATCTTATAACTCAACATTGGTGTTTTTTGAATCATCACCTCGTTTAGTGAAAACTTTGGAAAAAATGAGTTTGGCCTTTTTAAATCGCAGTGTGACAGTGGTGCGTGAAATAACCAAAATGTTTGAAGAAGCGCAAACAGGTTCTTTTTCAGAGATGATTGATCATTTTACTAAGCATCCACCACGGGGTGAGATTGTGATTTGTTTGAGTCCGCCCGATGCATCTGAGGCAAGCGAAGACAAAATTGACGAGCTTTTAAAAAAAGCCCTTTTAGAAATGTCAGTGAAAGATGCTAGTGAGATGGTGGCAAAAATATTGGGATTGCCTAAGAAAAAGGTTTATCAAAGGGCGCTAGAATTTAAAGAGTAAGGTTAAAAACCCTCTCGAGTCTACCTCGTAAAATATGCTTATATATTCCTATGTCTATATGTCACATTGTTTGTTATCAAAACTGTCAACAATTGGATGGAAAGATGTATAGAACAATTATAGTTTCTTTGTGTGTAATTTTTATGGGGCTAACTTATGAGGCTAGTTCTTCTGAGGATTTAGAATTAAAATCAGAAAATTTTGCTTTGGTGGTAATGGTTTCAAAAGACGTTGGTGATGCTTTCTATGCTGAATTAGGAAAGCCTCACTTTAAAAGAGCTTTGTGGGACGGTGACGATTACCATGTTACCGTTGGGTTTGTTGAGAATGTAAGTGGCCGTGATAAAGCAGCTTTTAAAAGCCATTTTAATGGATTTTTATCTGGTCTTATAGGAGAGGGCTTAAACTTCAAGATAGCTGATGTGGGATTGATTAAGGGAGTGTTTTTCTCTTTAGAAGAAATTGCTGCAGCATCAGACAAGTTATTTGTTCCTGGTAGCGCGCCTCATGTGGTTGCCGTGCCAGAAGATAAAAGGCCTTTTGAAGTGTTAAATGAACAGCTGGCTCAAGAACTCTCCACATATTTAGATGGCAAATATAAGTTAAATGATCTTACTGGTCCTGAAACCTTTGTTCCTCATATTACCTTAGGAGCGCGCGCAGGAGTGGGTGGAGAGGTGGCAGTAGAAGCGGTAAATGCAACTTTAACCTCTCTTCAAGTTCTAAAAGGTAGAGAATTAAGACTCAATACAATTTTGATAAGCTAAGCAAATTACCACCATCTGCAAAAGGGTGGTGGTAATAAATTCTCTTAGTTTTTTTTACTCTAAATCTAATTCTGCTTGAATTTCATCGAATTCTTCATCCACCACATCCATAGAAAAATGTTGCAACATATGCATAACAGTTAGTCCATGGGCAATGGCTGCTTTTGAAACCAGCTGTTTTTGAGTTTTTAAAAGATTACTTTCGGTAATGATAATCTGTTTTGGAGGATGTTTTTCCTCATCCAAAGATTCAATAATTTCATTCAGCTCTTCAATCGTTCCAAGAATGGGAACACCATGAATGTGTCTGCCAACTTCATCTTTTTCAAAAGTGATAAGCGCTAAAGGATTGTAGGGAAGACTTGGGCTATGCAGAACTTCACGGATAAAGAGTTCAGTTGAATCACCATTACCAATTAATAAAACAGGAATTAAAGCCTCGGCATTTGCTCGGCGTTTTTGTAAAAGGTGCTGATCATGAATGCTGCGATAAATAAACCGCGGCAATCCTAAAAGCATGATTAATACAAGCGCATTAATAATAGGTACTGACCTAGGCAATGATTCCTGTTGCGCCATTAAAAGCATTAAAGGGTAGAAAAGAATGGTCGTTAAAACGGTTGCTAAGGCTAAGGGAATCATGTCCTCTAAGGAAACATATCTCCAAATGGCTCTGTGAGTTTGCATCCAAAAGAAAATACTTGCGCTAACAAGAGAAAAAACCAACATGTTTTTTAAGATAAACTCTGGAGTGTATTCTAAAAACTCATCGCCAATTCGTAAATATAAAGCAATGAACAGTGACAAAAAGGCCATCAATGTATCAAAAGTCAAAACAGCAGATGGTAAAATTGCATGGTTAGGCATGGCCTGAGATAGTTTCGATTTAAGCCCTTCAATATGCTTGGTAAAACCCATCGTAGCATTCTCATTATTCTCTTTTAAAAAGGGCATAAAAGTCTCCGGAAACATCATAGATTTAGTGTATTCTAACCTGAATCGATTAAAAAAACGACCTTTTGTTATTATATTCAAGGATCCCTTTTGATGTTTACTCTTTCCAATACAACTTTTCAGATTATTGAAGAAGATGAAGGCCTTTCCGATGCCCAGCAAAGACTTATAAAAGCACTATCTCTAGAATCTGGGGATCTTCGAGGGGCTCGTCCTATTCAAGAGAAATGTTTTTCGATAGTCAATCAAAGGGAAGTATGGATTGGGGGTATTGCAGGATATACTCTTTATGGAAGTTTGCTGATAGACATCCTCTGGATCAATAAGGATCATCGCCGAGAGGGCTACGGCAGAAAGCTTGTCAGAAAATTTGAAGAATGGGGAAAACGTGAAGGAGCTGCTTTTGTTAAAATATCAACTATGGAGTGGTGGGATGCTGTTCCGTTTTATACCTCTTTAGGATATAAGGTAATTTTCGTAGATGAAGGATATTTCAAAGGGGCAAAACAATATACTTTAAAAAAGGCTTTATATGAATGAGGGCTGTGAGAAATTTTAATCCGAAATAATGATGGCATATTCCAAGGTTTGCTGATATACACGTATACAAAATAAATTTTGTTTAGATATACAAAAAGTATGAAAAAATTTCGTCAAGTATTGGTTTGTCTTTTGTGGGTATTTTGCTCAGCTTCGGCGTTTTCTGAGCAGAAATTTTTAATAGTTGCTAATGGCCCTTTTGATTATAAACTTGCAAAGGAATGTTCCGCAGGTCGAGTGATTATCGCGCTCGATGGAGCTGCTGCTAACCTTTATAAATTTGAGCTACCTGTTGATTATATATTGGGTGATTTTGACTCTCTTGAAGAGCTCTCTAAAAAAGGCATACCCGTATTTAACGCTAAAAGTGCCTTGGAGCATTTTAAAACTATACAAACAGCTGATGATTCTACTCTCATGTTTGAACCCTATATGGCTGAGCATAATTTTGGAAAAAGAGATGTAACCTTCGTAAGGGCAAAATCTCAAAATTATACTGACCTTGAAAAAGGGATTCTCTTTTGTTTAAGCAAAAGGACAAAGCCAAATGAGTCTATAGATATTCAGATCACATGTGCGCTTGGTGGAGAGCGTAGTGATCACACGGTTACGAATTTTTTCTTTCTTAAAAGATACAATAAAGAAAAATATCCTGGTTTGACTTTGAGTCTTTTAAATGCTGAGGAGACAATTCAGTTTTTAAAAGATGAGACAATAACCGTTCCCTCAGTTGTGGGCGGGAAGTTTGGATTGTTTGGTTTTCCCTCTGCCTATGCGGATTGCAAAGAATTGGCATGGCCTTTAGATAATATGAAGTTAGAGATGGGGGTTCAAGAAAGCGCTTGCAATGAGGTCATAGATTCACCTCTAACCGTTACTGTACGAGGAGAGGCACTTATGATTAGTCCTCGTCCTAGAAATAAGATTTAGATTTTAATTTTTTTTAACCATTGCGCTAACCCTTCGTCAAAGAACTCTGGTTCTTCGAAATGAGGCCAATGTCCACTTTTCAGGCATTCTAAAAGGGTTAGTTTATCACTTAAATCCCTTGCTACTTTTTCAGATTTCCAAAGTAAAAGAGGAATGCAGTCAAAGTCGTAAAGACCTCCCGCTAAGAACACGGGGCATTGCACTTTTTCAATATTGTTTTCAATTGAAAAATTAGGTAGGACGTTATCAAAGAAATGTCCCACAATTTGCTCATCTGGGTTTATACCCTCCCATGTTTTTCGAATAATGTCGTCATCTAAATTATAATCTGCCCAGTAATATGAGGTTTCACTTATATACCCATCAATTGTTAGTAAATGCTCATCAGGTTTTTTAATTTTTTGAAAATGCGCTCGCCTTTGTCTGTCGTTTTCTTTGCGCCCTTCATCCGCTGTTTCTTTAAAGTACTGTTGAGCTTTCTGGTTGTGGGCAGGATTCCAAGCTGTAGGTGTTCCAGCCATAATAACGCCTTTAATTCTTTGATCTGATTTTACAGTTTCTAAAGCGACAAGCCCATAGCAGGAATGACCAAAAATTACGTACTTATCTAGTTTCAATTGATCAGCGATAGATTGAATATCGCAGCAAACTTTTTCCATTGTTAAGGATGTAGGATTTGACAAAGCATCTCTTTTATCCCAATAAAGATTGGTTAAATAAACAGTGAACATCTCTTTAAAGCGTGGAGAAATAGTATTTTCTGTTAATGATCCCCAGCCGGTAACGATACACGGAATGGGGCCATTTCCTGTGATACGAAGAGGATATTCTTTACCTGACAAGGTGACAGATTTCAAGTTAGTTAAATCCTTCATAAACAACCTTTTGAAAAATTAATATACTCTTATAACAGACATAAAAATCGTAAACCATAATCTTTCAGCCTGCTGGCTTTTTTGCCAGAATCCTCATCGAAAATTTTCGACTATGCTGAATATCTTCGATAAGTTCTTGGTGCTGATTCCATATTTCAGAAAAAAGTTCTTTGCCATATTCTTGCCCTATGCTCTCTTTACATTTCTTAAGATTTTCTAATAGTGCTTGGACATAGCCTAGAAACATTTTGCTGTCATTACGGAAGCTAATTTTATTGAACCCAGCATTTTGTAATACTTGTTGATAAGATGCTTGAGTTTCACATACTAGGGGGCCTGAGTTATCTGGTGTAGATTGAGGAAAAATCCAGTCGGTGATAACAAATAAACCAGATGGCTTTAATGTTGTATTGACTTGTTGAAACAAAGTTTCCTTATCGCGAACGTGGTTCAATACGCCTTTGCTATATACAATATCAAATGACTCAGCATTATAAGGGATTCGCCCTTTGTCATCATAAATAGCAAAATTTAATTGGGGTGTTATGTCTTTAGGGGCATGTTCATAAGCATATTTTACCATCCACGGATGAATCTCTATGCCGCAAATTTTCATTTGATAGTTTTTAGCCAAATAGAAAGCTATACCACCTAAGCCAAACCCTATATCTAAAGCATTCAATCCTTTTATAGTAAGATCAGAAAACATGTAATCAACTGAAGCAAAGCTGCCAATTGAAATTAAGTTTTTTCCATAAATAGTTTCAAAAAGAGAGACATTTTTTAGGGAATACACGGAATCAGATGATGATTCTTTAAAATGTTCTTTCTCATTCATTCTATTATCTTTTTATTAATTTATTAAAAAATGCATTTTTAGAAATATATAACCGTCAGAATCGTAAACCATAAAGATAAAAGAATGGCAGGAGAAAAAGGAAATTTTTTGTCTTTTCTTTTAAAAATCTTAGAAATAATAACTCCGCCTAGTCCAGCTAAAAAAAGGAAAAGGGGAATAAAATCTAAGGGCAGCCAAAAGCCAGAAAGGGTGAACAGAAACATATCTGCTGTTCCCATGGGTCTAGTGCCTTTGATGAGTTTCCATGCAAAATAAAAGAGGATTGTGCCGTTAAACATAATGAAAACAGATATGGGTATTTGTCCATTAAAGTATGACCATAATCCGCTCAGAACTGCTAAAAGGATTAAGCTTGAAAGCGGCACATGAAGTGTTTTCCAATCAACCAGGCTGATATAAAAGTTTATCATTGTAAAAGCATTAAGTAGAATTCCGAAGGGTGTGGTACCAAAGGTCAAGGTATTGATGAAGAAAGCGAAAGCTAACAATGCCTCAAGGATTCCATACTTTAAGGAAGGACGATGACCACACCTACATATGGTTTTTAAAAATGAGGAAAATATGGGGACTAGTTGTTTGACTTTAAGAGGATGATCGCAGCTATCACAAACAGAAAAGCGCCAAAGCGAGGATATGGAGTGCTCTGACAGTGAGATTGCAAAACTTGCCAGAATAGCGCCTAGCAAGGGGGAGAGAATCAAATATTCCATAGGCCTCTCCCTTTATTTTATTGACTATAAATTACGCACTCAGGTTTTTCTCAACAAATGACCAGTTAACAAGTTTTGTTAAAAATGCATCAACAAAGTCAGCTCTGCGATTTTGGTAATCCAAATAATAAGCATGTTCCCAAACATCACACGTCAAGAGTGCCGTCATTCCGTGTGCCATAGGCAGGTCAGCATTGCCGGTCTTGGTGATCTTTAATTTCCCTTGATCAAGCACAAGCCAGGCCCAGCCACTACCGAATTGTGTGAGTGCCGCTTGCTTAAACGCATTGTAAAATTCTTCATAAGAATTAAATGATTCTGTAATCATATCTAAGAGGCGTCCTGTTGGTTTGCCGCCACCCTCAGCCTGCATGCAATTCCAGAAAAATGTGTGGTTCCAAACCTGGGCTGCGTTATTAAAAATCCCTACTTGGTCTGGGTTTTTAGCTGTCTTTTTTATAATTTCCTCTAAAGAAAGTGACTCAAGATCTGTATCTTTGATCAAATTATTAAGATTGGTTACATAAGTCTGATGATGCTTTCCGTGATGAAAAGAGAGAGTGCTTGCAGAAATTGAAGGCTCAAGAGCGTCCATCGGATAGGGGAGAGGAGGCAAGACATGAGGCATAGCTGAATCCTATTAGTGATTGAATTAAAACTGATTAAACTTATCAGATTAAGCTTTGTTTATGAATGCCAAAAATACTCTTCGTCTTTCAAAATACCTGATATTTATACAGCTTCTAGGCTAATTTGCCTTTGCCCCTCTGGAAGAGGATTTGCTAAAACAGCAAATTCACTTTGTTGTGCAGGAGCTTCCTTTGAGGCTGCTGCATCTTCATTTGGATCACGCAATACATACCCACGACCCCATACAGTTTCGATATAGTTATCTTGTCCCAAAGCTTCGGCGATTTTACGGCGAAGTTTGCAAATGAACACATCAATAATTTTTAATTCAGGTTCGTCCATACCACCATACAGATGATTTAAGAACATTTCCTTAGTCAATGTTGTGCCTTTTCTCAAAGATAAGAGCTCTAAAATAGCATACTCTTTACCTGTTAAGTTCAATGTTTCATTATCTACGCTTGCAATTCGTTTTTGTAGGTTCACTGTCAAACGGCCAATGCGAATCATGGAATCAGAATGACCACGTGAACGACGTACAATGGCATGCGCGCGGGCTAATAACTCAACCTTGCTAAAGGGTTTGGTTAAATAGTCATCAGCACCAAAACCAAGGCCTTTAACCTTGTCATCTGTTTCGCTAAGGCCTGATAAAACTAAAATGGGTGTTTTAATGTTAGCAGCACGTAAACGGCGAAGAACTTCGAAACCGTCAATGTCAGGGAGCATTAAATCGAGAATAATGAGATCGTATTCGTATAATTTTCCAATCTCAAGACCATCTTCTCCAAGGTCTGTTGTATCACAGACAAAACCTTCACTTTTTAATGTAGATTC
>JAIEMR010000077.1 GCA_019751935.1 Alphaproteobacteria bacterium | reverse complement strand
TTACCACCACCATGGCCTGCAGCAGCAGCATCCTATCTACTATTCAGCTTGCATCACTACTGACCGATGACGAGATTGCCATCTCAGGTGGAGTTGAGAGTTTTTCTAACCTGCAATTAGGGCTTTCAAACAAAACATCAAAATGGCTTAAAAAGCTTCCTAAGCTAAAAGGAATAGTGGAGAAAATTAAATGGGCAGCAGCTATTTTTAGCTTCAGGCTTTACACTCCCCCTGGGGTTAACAGGGTTACAGGAAAAAGCATGGGCCAGCATGCCGAAATAACGGCGCAACGTCTTGGGATTTCCCGTAAAGCCCAAGACGAGCTGGCCCTGCTCAGTCACCAAAATTACTTCAGGGCCAAAGAACAAGGATTTTTTGCAGATCTGATTTTTCCCGCATTTAATGTAACTGAAGATCTGATACCAAGAAACGACACCTCACTAGTGAAGCTTTCGGCACTTGAACCGGTATTCGATCGAACGCCCGCCAAGGGCTCTATAACGGCAGGCAATTCAAGTCTGTTTACCGATGGCGCTGCTGGAGTTTGGGTAGTAGGGAAAAACAGAATAGATGAATTTAACACCCCTTACAAAGCAAAATTAACCGATTGGGAAATGGCGGCAGTGAACATTGAGCAGGAAGGAATTCTGATGTCCCCTACCTTTGCCATTGCAAGATTATTGGAGCGGAACAAACTTACTTATAACCAGATAGACATCTGGGAAATCCACGAAGCTTTTGCAGCTCAGGTGCTATCCACTATAAGTAACCTTGAAAGCTCGGCTCATCTGCAGAAAATGGGGATCAAATCCAAATTAGGCAAATTCCCAATGGAAAAGCTGAATATAAGTGGCAGCAGTATATCCATAGGTCACCCATTTGGGGCAACCGGAGCAAGAATAATAAGCCAGACGGTAAAGCAGCTACATTTGGCCGGGAAAAATAAAAAGGCATTGATCAGTGTCTGCGCAGATGGTGGTCTGGGAGCTGTAATGCTGATGGAAATATAGAGTTGCCAAATTTATGACATATCAAAGCCAAATAGCAATCATAAATGCACTAGCTGAAATCCAGTTCAAGAATTTTTGTACGACCTTCTTCCAAACCCTGGGGCTCTCTAATATCAATTCTGTGCTGGTCATGCAAAACGGAGTGGTAACGGGCAAGGGGGCTATTGAACTGGGAATTGTCAAATCCTACCATTTTGCATTTTTAGCCAAGCAGCACACTGGGGCGGTTTCAAATCAACTCATCCAAGAGCTGCGTGATTCCATGGATAGTGATACCGACAAAGGAATAGTGCTGACCACTGGTTATTTTACCCGGGAGGCGAAAAGACAAGCAAAGACTAGGGGAAAGATTCCAATTGATCTAATCGATGGAAATAATTTAACCCAAAGGCTTAGAAGATATAACTTATCAATTTCGGCCCAAACCGGAGAAACCCTTCAGTTAGCTAAAGAAAAGACACCATGATCTATACAGACCAAAAGCTGAGAATTTACAACTCTGTTTCCAATGAAAAACAGACCTTCACCCCTATCCAACAGGGCCACGTGGGAATGTATGTTTGCGGCCCAACGGTATACAGTAAGGTACACCTGGGCAATGTTCGCACTTTCATGTCCTTTGATATGATTTACCGTTATCTGCTGCACCTTGGCTATAAGGTACGGTACGTGCGAAACATAACAGATGTTGGGCACCTGGTCGATGATGCGGACCAGGGAGAGGATAAGATTGGTAAAAGGGCCCGTCTGGAGCGGCTTGAACCCATGGAGATCGTTCAGCGTTATACTGTCGATTTTCACGACATCCTCAACCAGTTCAATTTGTTACCCCCCAGCATCGAACCCACTGCTACCGGGCATATCATTGAGCAGATACAGCTCATCCAGAAAGTTATTGACAATGGCTATGGCTACCAGTCAAATGGCTCGGTTTATTTTGACGTAACCAAATACAATCAGGATTATGATTACAGTGAGCTCAGTCACCGCAAACTTGAAGACATGATCAGTAATTCACGCAAGCTTGATGGACAGTCCGACAAACGAGGTGAGCAGGATTTCGCCATGTGGAAACGCGCTGAGCCAGACCATCTCATGCGCTGGCCGTCCCCATGGGGTGATGGATTTCCTGGCTGGCATACAGAATGCATCACCATGAGCACTAAATACCTGGGAGAAAAATTCGACTTGCACGGCGGGGGCATGGATCTGAAATTTCCGCATCACGAATGCGAGATCGCCCAGGGAAAAGCATGCACAGCTCATGCGCCGGTCAATTACTGGTTACACGCCAACCTACTGACCCTGAACGGAAAAAAAATGGCAAAGTCCACTGGCAACAATATTTTGCCCGGTGAAATCTTAGCGGGAACAAATCCACTGCTTAGCAAAGCATATTCAGCCTCGGTTACCCGGTTTTTGATGATGCAAACCCACTACCGCAGCATTATGGACTTTTCAGACCAGGCAATGCTTGCAGCTGAGAAAGGTTACCACAGGCTGATGAGCTCAGTTCAAGACCTGCAAAACATAAACCCTGGCACGCTCTCTACGCTCGATATCCCTGCATGGAGGGAGGATTGCTACCGGGCGATGGACGATGATTTTAATACCCCAATCCTGATTTCGCACCTTTTTGAAGGGGTGAATTTCATTAACATGCTAAAGGATAAATCGGCCTGGTTAACCTCGGCTGATCTGAACCATTTCAGCAGAACTATGTCAGTGCTCATTTACGATGTTCTTGGCCTGGGCAAGAGCTCGGCAGTTAGCAGCACACACAAGGATAAGCTTGAAGGAACCATTAACCTATTGATTGAGATGCGCAATGCTGCAAGGGATGACAAGAACTATTTGCTATCAGATCAGATACGCGAGGGATTGACAGCTTTAGACATACTGTTAGAAGATACTAAGGATGGAACCAGGTTCAAATATTAACCCGAAACGCTGGACCTGGTGGCCAAGGATAAATCCCCGGATTCGACCTAGTGTAGATATCCACTGGTTCGGATTTTTTTGCATAAATTTAATGCTGAAAAAATATGAAAAGAAGTTGTAAGGTTTTGAAAGGTTTATCGACTAACGGTTAGAGATATGACAGATAGCAGGTAAAGGATTAGTTGGTTCCATTGCCTGCAATTGGCAGCATACTTTACCGCATTCATGAATTTTAACTTAAAACAAGATTATTAAAATATTATGTTGACTAAAACTGACGCACCAGAACCAAACAACGCGGGACCAAACAAATGGGTGATGAATTATGGTGATTATCTGTACAGCTATGCATGCGCACGTATTGATGATAGGGAACTTGCAAGAGATCTAGTTCAGGAAACTTTCCTCGCTGCCTTGCAGAGCTGGGGAAAATTCGACGGACGGAGTTCTGAAAAAACCTGGCTTACTGCCATCCTGAAAAATAAGATATTCGATGTCTATCGCAAAAAGTCAACCAGCCTAAATACCCAGGCGATATCAACCGAGGGTGCTGATACCGATGAATTTTTTGAGGAAAATGGGCACTGGAAACAGGGAAAATATCCAGAACCCTTCGGCATAGAAGAACCAGGGGGATTGGAAAGTAAAGAATTTGACGGGATATTAAAATCTTGCCTGGCAAAACTTCCACCTTTGTGGAAATCAGTATTCACCATGAAGCACATCGAAGAGGAATCAAGTGATGAAATCTGCGCTCAGTTGGAGATAAGTTCTTCGAATTTTTGGGTCATCAGCCATCGGGCGAAAGTGAGCTTGAGGGATTGTCTTCAGAGGAATTGGATTTAAATTAATAACAAAGAAATGAGTATGAACAACTTAACTGATCAGGAAATGACCGATATGCTCGACAATTGCAGAAAAGCCACATTTTTGATTGAAAAGCAACAAGCCGAGGGCATTACCTCTAAAGAAGAATCAGAATTGGAATATCACCTGAATATTTGTGAAATGTGCCAGGTTTTCGAGAAACAAAGTACGGTAATCAACCGGTTTGTAAAAAAACTCTCGGGGGTGGAAAAAAGTGAACTTAGACTAGATGATAGTTTCAAAGAATAACTGCAAAAACAGATCGATGCAAAACTCAATGATTCTTCCGGGAAAGACTAGTTTTCAATATTGATCTCGCTGTTCCCTTAGCCCATGAATCCCCGATTCTTTTAGCAGCAGAGGATGGTCATAATTTTTACGGCAATATGATTTTTGCAGCTGACGGACTGATTTTTTTTAAAGCGCCACCCTTATATATTCCAATTGAAGCTTGACTAAAGTGATTTCAGGCTTGGTCAGTTTTGCCATGGGCATCGGCACAACGGTAAGTGAGTGCTGTTGATTATATGATTTGTATCAAGAAAACCTTCATCAATGTGAGCCCAACAGTTTACCATTGAGTCGCCGTAAGATATTCCTGACATCAAGCTTACACCATTTTTTTATATTATTGGTATATTTGCATACTAGAATTCTAACCGCAACTTACCGCCGTAAGCATCAATTTTTACTGTTATTCATCTGGATCTTCCTTGCCTTATTCGCATGATAAGGTTCCGGGTCTTAGCATCACAATTTAATATTTTTATAAATGAGACAACTTAAAATTAGTGAATCGATCACCAATCGTGAGTCGGCATCGTTGAATCAGTATTTGTCAGATATAGCAAAGATTCCGATGGTGACCCCACAGGAAGAGGTGATCTTAACTCAAAAAATCAGAGCAGGCGACAAGGCCGCCTTAGAAAGGTTGACCACGGCAAACCTAAGATTTGTCGTGTCTGTGGCAAAACAATATAAAAGCTCCGGTATGACCCTTGGTGATTTGATAAACGAAGGAAATGTTGGGCTGGTAAAAGCGGCCACACGCTTTGATGAAACGAAAGGTTTCAAATTCATATCCTATGCCGTTTGGTGGATTCGCCAATCCATTTTATCAGCTATCAACGACCAGTCGAGGATGATCCGCTTACCCATGAATAAAGTTGGAGATCTCTCCAAGATCGCAAAGGCAGCATCGAAACTGGAACAGCAATACGAGCGCCAGCCAACACCTGAAGAATTAGCGGATAGCCTGGAAATCACCGCTGAAAAGATCAGCGATACCTTGGCTTATTCCGGAAGGCACGTTTCTTATGATTCGCCATTTTCAGCCGAGGAGGATAATACGTTATTGGATGTACTTCAAAGCAGTGAGCCAGGGACGGATAAGGGGATAATGAAAGAATCCCTATCCATTGAAATTTCCAATAACCTGAAGGTACTTGCCGAAAAGGAAAGAGAAGTCCTGACCATGTTTTTTGGACTGGATAACCAGCAACCCCATAGCCTGGATGAGATCGGGGATAAATACCACCTGACAAGGGAAAGGGTGAGGCAAATAAAGGACAAGGCACTTTTAAGGCTCCGCAAAAACTCGAACGCTTGGGTTCTAAAAGGCTATCTAGATTGAGTAAATGCTCTTTGCATAATGCAGGGAGCGTTTTTTTTACCATTAAGATATCGATGACCAAGGCAAGAATGAATTTTAAGTGCGCAAGGAAATCATTTCTGAACGGTGAAGTTACTTTCACACACCTATAGCCATGCCAACAAAAATCAAATGATGGCCGTATTTAAAAACTGAATTCACATTTTTAGTTCGAATGAAAATAAGCACAGTGCTTTGGGACGCAGTAAAAAAATGTAAGGAATCTTTTTACCATACGACAAAGTAGTTAAAGATGTAAGGCTCTACTTTTGGGATGAGGATATCATCAGCTAGTGACGTTGTTTTCAAACTAATGATTTTCCATTAATTCAATAAAAAAATTTAATGATATGATCAGTTCAGAAAAAACATTATCAGAGTAATGACCGTTTTAACCGGAAGAGGTTGCACCGAAGATTTTAACCTACTACAATTGCGCAATCAATGCTGCGTCAATTTTACTTAAAACCTGTGAAAAGATGGATTGGAATAGCGACATCATCAAAAGCCTTTCATGGCCAGCTGCCATAAGCAATATAGAAAGCAAGCAAAAGTTAGCTGAGCAAATCGCTGCCAAAGTCAGAAGTGGCAACATTATTGGCGTAGGGTCTGGCTCGACTTGCTATCTCGCTTTGTTGGCCATTTCCCAGAGAATAAAAAACGAGCAGCTAAATATCATGGCCATATCAACCTCTATTGAAATCGCCTTGACCTGTAGTAGCCTGGGCATACCAATTACCAGCCTCTATGAACATCGTCCCGATTGGTATTTTGATGGCGCTGACGAGGTTGATCCCAATTCACACTTAATTAAGGGCCGTGGTGGAGCAATGTTTAAGGAAAAGCTGATGATGAACGCAAGCCAGCAGAATTTCATCATTGTAGATCATAGTAAGCTGGTCGATAAACTGGGCTCAAAATTTCCTATCCCTGTCGAGGTTTTTCCTACTGCCCTGATGAATGTAGAGGCAAAACTTAAAACACTTGGCGCTAATGAAATTCTCCTTAGAGCTGCCCAGGGTAAAGATGGACCGGTCATATCAGAAAATGGCAACCTCATACTCGATGTGAAGTTTGATCATATTGAAAAGGATCTGGAAATTAAAATCAAATCTATCACCGGGGTCATCGAAAGCGGGCTGTTCCAGAACCAACTAGTAGAAATAATTGTTGGCTGATATCCCCAAAAAAGTATTTGGAGACTGCCTATGTACAGTCCTTACCAAACAATGGCAGCGCTAACCCTATCAACTCCATAACAGCCTTCACTTAGCTTAAATAATAGTCCCTCCAGAGAAAATCTGTCCCATAAGAGTAATAATCTTTCCAAGAAATCAACTATCGTTTTTTTTTTGCAGTTTTTAGTGCAGCAAGGGCGATTTCTACTATAATTCAATTTAAGCATAAATAAATTGTAAGGATTTACTTCCCCTGTCGACTACGTAATAAAAACCTAACAAATAAATCATCATGAAAGATCTAGTAAGTCTAAAGACCTCGCTAAACCAGGAAGTGGAAAGAGCGTTAAACCATCAAATTAAGACAGAAGCTCACGCATCGTCCACGTACCTGGCCATGTCTAGCTGGTGTGGCGAACAGGGATATGATTTTAGTGCCGATTTTTTTGCAAAACAAGCTGAAGAAGAGCGGTCTCACATGTTAAAATTATTCAAATATGTTAATGACCGCGGTGGCAGGGCTATTTCACCTGAAATAACCAACATTACAACCGATTTCGATTCTTTTCGTGACTTGTTTGAACGAACCCTTGAGATGGAAATCCATGTAACCCACTTATTTAACGATATGGCTGAAAAATGTATCAGGCAAAAAGACTTTGTTACCTTTCAGTTCATACAATGGTTTTTGCAAGAGCAGGTTCAGGAAGAATATGTTGCAAGGCATATCATTGGCTTATTTGATCTTATAGGTGAGCAGGGCTCAGGTCGTTGGCAAATTGACAAACAGATTCAAAAGGTGAAATACGAAGGTTAACCTGAAGGATAAAAACCAAAACTCCTGGATCATGAAAACAGCAGCAGCCATATTTTCAATTTTCTCGTTGACCTTGCTGATCAGATATGGGCTGGTGTTGACCTTGATCGGTGTTGGACTACTGAAATTTACTAGGCATGAAGCAGAAGCTATTCGGCCACTGGCAGAAAACAGTCCCTTTTTTTCCTGGGCATTTTCAATAGTGGGCACAAGGATGTTTTCGGGCATTACTGGTTTGATTGAAATAACCATGGGTATTTTAATTGCCTTTCCCAGGCAATTACCATCCCTGTCCGCCCTTGGCAGTGTTGGTGCCGCTCTCACTTTTTTGGTCATCCTGACATTTATGGTGTCAAGTCCGATGCACCTTGACAGGGGACTGAAGATACCATTTATACCTTTTTCCCCATGGCAGTTCCTTATCTTACATCTAT
>JAIEMR010000090.1 GCA_019751935.1 Alphaproteobacteria bacterium | reverse complement strand
TTAAAACCTGAAGACTGATGTATTTTTACGTAAAATAGGTGTTGAATATTTGCAAAATGATAGGCTTCATTCTGCTGGTTTATTTTCATAAATAATGAAAATGTATGTGCTCGCATTGGCTAAAATGCGTAAGTAAATTTCACAACAGCTTCCACTGCACGTTCATGATGTTTAATTTTACCGGTTACAAGCGAAGAAATAGTAATTTTATCTGATAAAGAACTAGCAATCCCAACAGTTGCGGCTGCGTAGGTTTTTATTTCGTTTAATGCAGGTACTGCAAAGGTATTCGAAGAATCAGAAAAACTAAGGACAGAATTTCCTTGTTTTTGCAAAGGCTGATCACGAATAATCGAAAAACCAACTAAAGGCTTTAATAAAGCATCATTTATCACAATTGATTTCTCAAATTTGATACCTATTTCCGTTGAAAGGGTTTTATTGATTGTGGGCGGGATATTTAAGTTGAAAGGATAAGCATTGGTTTCTTGATAACCATTTTGATAACTTTTACTAAGCCCAACCCCAACAAAAGGCGTAAGAGTATTAACTTCATAACGGAATTTATAACCAATTTCACTGCGCCCAGAAACATTCCATCCTCTATGGGTATTTTTGGCAGACAAGGATAACGCAGTTATATTTCTTTGAGAAGTGTAGCGATCTTGACCAAAAATTAACGATCCTTTGACAGTTAATCCTTCTTGCCCTCCGTAACCTCCATAAATTCCTGCATAGTAGTTGTTCGCCGTTCCGTTTCCTTGATTTTGATCTAAAGTATAAGAGTTTATTGTGCCACCCATAAGAACTCCTAGAGTTAGCTTTTGGGTAAGATTATATCCTGCTCCAATAGCTGTGCCGGAGTTTTTAGAAGTCATTCCTGTATGCCCATTATAAGAATTCATTCTTTGGATTCCTCCAAAAGGTTGGACCCAAACGTGGCTATTGCCTTTGGGAAGGAAAATGGGTTCTAGAGTTGAGGCTTGTTTTTCAAACGGGGTCGCTACAAGCGCTGAGATATTGTTATTCACTGGAAAAGGGGTTACTGGACGGACGAGAGAGTGAATAGATTGAAATTTTAAAAAGGGAAGTTGATTGCTTAATTGATTGAATTTTTCAATCCGAGTTGAAGAAAACCCGTGAAAAGCACCAAAATTTTGAGTTGAAGAATCTTGAGAGCTAGAATTTGCATCCATCGCAGCAGATGCAACTTGATGGACACTGCTTGTTGTTGTCGTGGTAACTTCAGATCCTGTTTTAACTGATTGTACAGCTGATATGGCAACGCTAGAGGTTTGTGCTGGATTAAGAGCATTTAATATAGCTGATCTTGCTCCTCCATCAAATAAAGCTGCCGTCAAATCTTGCGCTTGGGTTTGAGAAAGCCCTGTAGAAGACGTTGCTAATATTTGAGTAACTTGTTGCTGAGAGGAAGAGGGAGTGATCCAGGTAATGTTAAAAATCTGAATACGATTATTGATGGTATCAACAACGTAAATATTTCCTGCAGAATCAAAGGCGATTCCATTAGGCCCTAAAAACTCTCCATCTCCACTGCCAGTGCTACCAAATTGAGATTTATAATTACCTGAGCTGTCAAAAATTTGGACACAATTATTGATAGCATCGACTACATAAATATTATTGGAAGCATCCAGGGCAAGCGCTGTTGGCTGGCTTCCTGGAATGCTAATTTGTGATTGATAGACTCCAGAGCTATTAAAAATCTGGACACGGCTATTGGCAGTATCTGCAACATAGATGTTTCGTGAAGAATCCAACGCTATTCCACTGGGAAAAATAAATTGTCCACTGGCTGATCCAAAGCTGCCAAATGTAGATTGAAATGTCCCTGAGTTGTTGAAAATTTGAACACGGCTATTCCCTGTATCTGCAACATAGATGTTTTTGGAAGAGTCCAAAGTGATTCCGTTGGGATATGTGGCTGTATGTTGGACTGTAAAGGTAAAATTTCCATCTCCAGCACCTGTTCCTCCAAATTGAGATTGATAGGCACCAGAGCTATCAAAAACCTGGACGCGGTTATTGGATGTATCAGTAACGTATACATTTTTTGAGGAATCAACTGCAACTGCGGTAGGAGCATTAAATTGTCCGTTTCCTGCACCAGCACTGCCAAATTGAGATTTATAGGTAGCAGAACTATCAAACACCTGAATACGGTTAAGGGCTGTATCTGCGACATAAATATTAGTATCTATATCAAAGGCTATCCCTTTAGGAAGACTGAATTGTCCATTTCCTGTACCTGGACTCCCAAATTGAGATTTATAGGTGACAACAGGAGAGCTTGCTATACATTCTGATAGCCCAAGATAGGCGATAAAAATTAAAAAAAATAATTTCATAGAATAAATTCATCAAAATAGTTAGCAAATTTAATTTAGAGTGAAATAAGTCTTCTGCTTTTATATTAAGGAAGAAGCCATTTATATTTAGTTAAAGTTTGGAGAAATTAAAATTAAATTGATATTAGTCTTCAAGGAAAATGTATCTGACTGTATGTCTTTGAAGGAAGCTAATATTGATCTGTGGGAAGATCTCGCAAAGATAAGCATTGTAGAGGGCTTTTTCGCAATGCTAGAGTGCAAAAATATTTTTCATTTGTTGCTGTGTGATAATGATGATTCATTTTAGGAAATACTACTATTTATTAATAGGGTTTCTGCTTTCTTCTTGTACATCAATTAATGAAGACAAAATGTGGGTGCAGGTTAATCATAATGGTGAAAATGAAGTTAGAGTTGTAACTCACCAAGATACGTGTCCGGTGGTTAATATCGATGGCCAGCCTTCTCTTATGGAAACCCGGGTTAGCGGCGATAATGGTAATTATCCCATTTTAGTATGCAAAAAAACTTTGCCCAAAACATATGCAAACTTTTCTGTTTTAAATCAAACTTTTTCTCATCCTTTGGAGCCCATTAACAAAATTGCGATTATTGGAGACACAGGTTGTAGGGATAGTCAAAATATAAATGATCCTGAACAATGGCCATTTCCGCAGATTGTTGAAAATATATCTCGACATAATCCTGATTTGGTAATCCATTTAGGAGATTATATTTATCAAAGGGACTCTCGTTATAATTCACAAATCACGGAACGCGATAAATGGGAACATTGGAAAACTGAGTTTTTTGATCCAGCAGATAAGCTTTTGAAGCAGGCGCCTTGGCTGTTTCTAAGGGGAAATATAGAGTTTTTAAAGGCCAAAGAGGGATGGATGAAGTTGGTTTCTGCTTATCCATATTCTCCTTTTCTTGTGCAGGAAGAGGAACCTTTTTGGGTGGATAGTATAGAAGGTGTATCTCTTCTAGCTCATGATTCATCGGCAGCTCACCGAGATTTTGTTTCCAATGTGGAAAGCTATCGATCCAAATTAAGAAAGCTTGATTTTTCTAAAGACGATAAAAATGTGTGGTTGTTAACACATAGACCGCTAGTGGGCATTGTCACTATAAAGAATAAAAATGACAATAAAGAGTCTATTTTGTCGGATTCAGGTTATGGTTTAGAAGTTTTTAAAGAAATTCATTCAAAGTTGCGGTTTGTTGTCTCTGGGCATATCCATACATTTCAGTATATTAAAGCACACCAATTACCTGATCAATTTGTAATGGGAAATGGAGGGGTGCGCCTTGAAAAGGTGGCTGCCCCTACTATTTTAGATAATACAATTATCCAATCACAAATCATTGAAAAAGGAATGACTATTAATCAGTTTGGGTATGGGATATTAGAAAGACATAAAGAGTTCTGGTTACTATCTTTATACAGCGCTAAAAACACTGTTTTGGCTAGATGCACAATCGGCAAAAAAGAAAGCCGATGTGAGTTTGGTGCGAAAAATTAAATATATTGAAAACATCTCAAAATACCTGGATTACCACGTCGCTTGCGCTCCTTGTAATGACGAGAGAAATTGCGTCATCGCGAGCGTAGCGCGGCGATCCAGGAAATAAATAACTTCATTTCTAATATAAAGTATACTGTTTTTATATTTACAAGCTAAGAAACATGGTTTTTTTTCGGCTACACCGAAGGACACGTGAATTATATTCCGTCTGATAGAGAAGCACAGACCTGTCCATTTAAATATTCAAAAGTCCAATTTTCATCTTTAGTGAAGTCCGCATCATCTCTTACTTCATACACTTTTCCTTTAAAGGCTTGAGTCACTTCAGGAGTGCCAGCTTGAATTGCTTCTATTAAAGAACGCATTATACAAAGGCCTGGCCAATCAGCTCTGTTATAGGGAGTATTTAGTAAAGGAGATTGAAACACAGATTTTTTCTGAGGTTTCATTTTCTGGATGTCTGTAATAATTTCTGCTGCTATATCTGTTTTGGTCACTGGTGTTTGATGCTTTTCAGTTCCAAATTTTTCTTCATCGAAACCACCGAACTCATCATCTGAAGCTTGGCACATATTAATCAATAATAGAGAAAATAAAGCTGCTCTTAGTATTGTCATCATAAATATCTCCGTTTAGAGTCCAATTACTTCTAAGAGATATTTAGTGATTATTGACTAAAATTACAATACTAATATTCAGGATTTATCAATTAATTTTCTACACCTAAAAACAATAGTAATTAGGTAGTTTTACTTTCCCTCTGCCAAGGTAGCGCTAACTTTATTTTCGATCGGAAAGTATTCAAAAGTCCATTCATCAAATTCTTTGAAAGCTCTATTCACTTCAGTAATTTTTTCTTTAAACTCTTTGATTACTTCTGTCTTTTTATCTCTCAGTTCCTTGACCAAAGAGCCCATTATAAGGATGTCAGGCGCTGAATATGTCTCTTCTGTGGATTTTTGGATCTCTTGTATAATCAGTTCAGCATCAAATTTATGTGAAGCTTTTCCGGATTCTTTGACATCTGAAGCGTGACATATTGGCGATTGCCATAAAATTGTTAGTAATAAAAAGAAAGGAAATAAAACATATTTTTTCATTTTTTTAAATCTCCATAAATTTATATTTTCCTAAGGATTTCCATGATCAGGCCTTGGAAGTGCTATTAATCCTCTATAAAATACTTTGCCACTAGGTTCTCTGGTTAAGCTAAACCCTTGAACCACGCCAAAATGCATGCATTTAATTTGTGGGACGCTTGAGGCATCATCGATTTTGCAGGCAAGAATAGGACCGCCACTCATCCCAGGTGAGCCATATAAAGGTAATGGATATTCATTTGCACCTAGAGGAAAGGTTTTGGAAGTCGCAGGGCTTGTTGCTGGGGTAGGAGTTGTTTGATAGATTTGATTAGGGTCTGTCAGTTTTCGTAAGGGTTTAACGATCAAAGTTGAGGGATGCCTTGCGTTTTCTGTAGCCTCTACTAAATTTCCTGCAAATGTATCCACAACTAGGCAAAAACCATTTACATCTAATGAGGCATCTTTTAAGAATTTAGCGCCTGGTTTTCCAAAGGCAAAAATACGGTCAGGTTCAAAGGTGCTTTCTGCTTCACCTTTTAAAGGCACTACTTTTGTCCCGTCTAGTAATCCTTCGCTATGCAAAAAACCACTTAAAGTATGACCACCTTGCACAGATGCGTTGCTAACCTGGATAATGGCATAATCGTCATGTAGCGAGTTAACACCTGTTGTATCTGTTAAACGAGGTTGCTTATCGCTTCCTATCTGAAAGCTTTTTACTTGAAAGAAATTTTCTGGGTGAGGGGTTTTTCCTTTAGGCAGGAAATAAATGTTTTCAATTCTTTCACCTTCAATTCCATGAACACAGCTTAAGATATTTACAGTTGTGCCATTTATCTCTTGGGATGTTTGAATCATTCCTGAAAATTGTTCTGCAGCTCTTATAAAAGTTTGTGAAGATGCATTCCAATTCCAAAAAGTTCCAGATAATTTTCGAACTAATGCTAGATCATTTCTATCTGGATTGTCTCTAGATATATTGAAAAGTGGATTTGTAAAAGCTTGCTGACGAGCAATATCCATTGCTGAAAAGATTACTCCTGCAGCTAATCTGCGATCTCTATAAGGAATTTTTGTAATTCCAAGTTCAAAAGCTTTTTTCATATTAATTTTGGGATGAATAGGATTATCTAAAAAATTTATTGTATTTAAATCTGTCGCTATTTGAACTCCTGCATTTAAATTTGTTTGTGCAAGATCGTCCGCCAAACTTAACCCATGCGTTTTCCCTCGACCTCTTACAAGGCGCTCTAACACTTTTGTTCGTTGAGCTTCAGTTAATTCATGCGGGCTTCCTGGTGGTGGTACCTCCATTAACTCTAAAGCCTGTGACCAATGCTCTTCCCAGTTCATTTGAACAAGATTATCGCGAATATCATTCCAGCTATCAGCGAAAAATGGTTTTGAAAGATATGGCGATACAGAAACTAATCCTTTATAAGATACCTTGTCGGAAGCATCTTGGATTAACCCACCTCCACGAACAACACCTATAAATTTACATTTAATTTGAAATGGGGCACTTCCACTTGCTTTACAGACAAGAACTGGCCCGCCATTCATTCCAGTAGCAAAGGGTATTGGTGCTGATTGAATATTTCCTTTTAGAGCGGTGATTTTAGGGGCAACAGGATCTGTTTTTGACTTTTGATCGTAAATTTTGGAAGAGTCTTTTAATTTTCTCAAAGGTTCAATAAGATGAAACGGAGTTTGATTTTCAAGACGATCTCCCAGTTTTTCAACAGTTTCTGCATCACCAGTATCTGATACTAAGCAAAAACCATTTTCATCAAATGAATCCATTTTTAAATTAGAGCTTGGTTTTCCAAAGGCAAAAATTCGATTGGGTTCAAAATCACCATCAAAATCACCTTGCAAGCTGACAACTTGATGACCGTTTAATAGGTTATTATCTTGCAAAAACTTTCTTAATGTATTTGTCCCATCTGCTGCAAGGTTTCGGACTTTAATGATAGCAAAATCCTCTTCTTGGAAAAGTTCACCCCATTCTTCCTCATTCCATTTTTCAGATAGTGAATTAGCTTCATCCTGGGTTAAAAAGCGACCATCACCTACTTTAACGCTCATGACTTTGAAAAAATTACCCACTGTTGGAGTTTCGCCTTTGGGTAGAAAATATATTTGATCAAAGTCTTCATTCCAAAGTCCATTAAAGCTACTGATAATTCTCACTGTTGCTTTTAAGTCATGCGGGTTATCTGTGATTTTTTGAGAAGGTTGAATCATCCCAGAAAATAATTCTATAGCACTGCCTATATTTCTTGGATTTCCATCCCACCTCCAAAATGTTCCGGATAATTCACGAACCTTTAGCAAATCATTATTGTTAATATCATGATAAGAACCTTCAAAAAGTAATTTTGTGTAGCCTTGTTGACGGACAACCTCTATCGTGTCAAAAAGCCATCCAGCCGTCCATCTGCGATCTCTTGAGTTATGCTTGTACTCTAAAGGCATGGGAATAATACCAGACTCTAAAATCTCCCCCATATCAACTTCGTGTAAGTTAACAGCTCCTTGCCATTTATTGACAAAATGATCGAAGTGTAAATAATCTTTGGTGTTTAGATCTAAGCCGATTTGTTGCCTAGTCTTTGTCCCAAATCCAGAAAAATAATTTCTTAAAATTTCAATTCTCTGGTCTTTTGTGAGCTCATTACCCTCCATTTTTGCAAGCTCGTCTAACAAACAAGCATGCGAACTCATTATAACAAGGTTGGACTGGGCGCGATCCCAGCTAGAAGAATGTGAATTGCTTATAAAAATTATGAATATGAAAATGATTTTTAAAAAATTCATAACGCACAAGATTAGTTTTTCCCGTTGTTACGATTTTATGAGGGAAAAATTAATGAAAGGTTAAACTAACATGAAGGGACTGTCGCTGAAGATTCGGTCTTTCTTGTTACACATCACTGCCTTTCAATTACATAAGGTCAAAGCAGCCAAATATTTCGGATTACTAATAATTTTCGGGAGATAGACTTTGCAAG